>NZ_QETJ01000053.1:0-30681 GCF_003105095.1 Pseudomonas sp. NDM
AGGCTCGCTCCCACTATTGGAATGCATTCATCCGTGGGAGCGAGCCTGCTCGCGAAAAGCAGCGCTGCGGTTCAGCCGGCTTTCGATTCATCCTTGCCTTGCACACTGGCGAAGTCTTCTTCGCGCAGCGAAGGCAGATCTTTCGCACAGTAATTGCTGCCCAGATCCTTCAGCGCGCCGCACATGCCTTCCAGACGCCCGTCCACCGCCTGCAGATGGTCGAGCAACTGGCCGATGGCGCGGGCCACCGGGTCGGGCATGTCTTCGCTGACACCATAGGCATCAAAGCCGATCTTTTCTGCCATCGCCTTGCGCTTGGCGTCCTGCTCTTCGTCGTTCTTGACGATGATCCGCCCCGGAATCCCCACCACCGTGGCGCCCGGCGGCACTTCTTTGGTGACCACGGCATTCGAGCCGACTTTGGCGCCGGCACCCACCGTGAACGGACCGAGCACTTTGGCTCCCGCACCGACCACCACGCCATCACCCAGCGTCGGGTGGCGCTTGCCTTTGTTCCAACTGGTGCCGCCGAGGGTCACACCTTGATAGATGGTCACGTCGTCGCCGATTTCGGCGGTTTCACCAATGACGATGCCCATGCCGTGGTCGATGAAGAAACGCCGACCAACCTTGGCGCCCGGATGAATTTCGATTCCGGTCAGCCAGCGACCGAAGTTCGACACCAGCCGCGCCAGCCATTTCAGCTCGTTGCGCCAGAGCATGCCGGCCAGACGATGAATCCAGATCGCATGCATGCCGGGGTAGCAGGTCAGGACTTCAAAAGCGTTACGTGCCGCCGGGTCTCGATGGAATACGCTCTGGATATCTTCACGCAAACGCTCAAACATCATTCAATCCTTCCGCTTTAGAAGCTCGCCACGGGCCGCTTTCTGGGTTTCCGTGAGGATGCCACGCAAAATATTCATTTCCGCCCGGCTGACCGAGCTGCGTCCGTACAACCGGCGCAGGCGCGCCATCAAGTGCCGTGGCTTTTCCGGGTCAAGGAATTCGATGGCGACCAGCGTCTGCTCCAGGTGCTCATAGAATCGCTCCAGCTCATCCATGGTCGCCAGCTCGGCGCTCTTCACCGAGGCCACTTCTTCTTTCTCGACCTTGGTCGGCTGACCCTGTGCGGCCAGCCAGGCCATGCGCACTTCATAACTCAACACCTGCACCGCCGCCCCGAGGTTCAGCGAACTGAACGTCGGGTCGGAAGGGATGTGCACGTGAAAGTGACATCGCTGCAGCTCTTCATTGGTCAGGCCGGAATCTTCGCGACCGAACACCAGAGCGATCTCGGCGCCCTGCCCGGCTTCCTCGACCACTTTGTTCCCGCATTCGCGCGGATCCAGCAGCGGCCAGGGAATACGGCGGTCCCGAGCGCTGGTGCCGAGCACCAGATTGCAGCCAACCAAGGCGTCTTCCAGAGTGGCGACGACTTGTGCGTTTTCAAGGATGTCACCGGCACCGGAGGCGCGGGCGTCGGCCTCGTGATGCGGGAAGACCCGCGGCTCGACCAGCACCAGTCGCGACAGACCCATGTTTTTCATGGCGCGCGCGGCCCCGCCGATGTTGCCGGGGTGGCTGGTGTTGACCAGGACGACACGAATGTTCTGCAGCAAGGGAGGCGCTCTCGGACACAGGAAAGGGGGGCAAATCTTACAGAACAGCCTACCGTTAAGCTATGAAAGCGAACAGCGTCCTTCACCTGAAGAAAAGTTCTGATAGAATGCGCGGCTTTCTTTAACAACCTTAGGTGACACATCCATGCAGCCCATGCTGAATATCGCGCTGCGCGCCGCCCGCAGCGCCAGTGAACTGATCTTCCGCTCCATCGAGCGCCTGGATACCATCAAGGTCGACGAAAAAGACGCCAAGGATTACGTATCCGAGGTCGATCGCGCCGCTGAACAGAAAATCATCGACGCCCTGCGCAAGGCTTACCCGAACCACTCGATCCAGGGTGAAGAAACCGGCCTGCACGCCGGCACCGGCATCGAAGGCGAAGAGTACCTGTGGATCATCGATCCGCTGGACGGCACCACCAACTTCCTGCGTGGCATTCCGCACTTTGCAGTGAGCATTGCCTGCAAATATCGTGGCCGCCTGGAACACGCAGTGGTGCTGGACCCGGTCCGCCAGGAAGAATTCACCGCCAGCCGTGGCCGCGGCGCCCAACTGAACGGTCGTCGTCTGCGCGTCAGCGGTCGCACCAGCCTCGACGGCGCCCTGCTCGGCACTGGCTTCCCGTTCCGTGACGATCAGATGGACAACCTCGACAACTACCTGGGCATGTTCCGCGCCCTGGTTGGCCAGACTGCCGGCATCCGCCGCGCCGGCTCGGCGAGCCTGGACCTGGCCTACGTGGCTGCCGGTCGTTTCGACGCGTTCTGGGAGTCGGGCCTGTCCGAGTGGGACATGGCTGCAGGCGCCCTGCTGATCCAGGAAGCTGGCGGTCTGGTGAGCGATTTCACCGGTGGTCACGACTTCCTCGAGAAAGGCCACATCGTTGCCGGCAACACCAAATGCTTCAAGGCAGTACTGACGGCGATCCAGCCGCACCTGCCGGCTTCGCTGAAGCGCTAAGCTTTCCGCGAAACGAAAAAAACACCCTTCGGGGTGTTTTTTTATGCCTGCAATTTGCCTCCCTGACACACCACAAACCATGTAGGAGTGAGCCTGCTCGCGATAGCGTCGTATCAGTCACCCCCCGCTTTGAATGATGAATCACTATCGCGAGCAGGCTCACTCCTACAAGGGAATGCAGTGCAGCCAAAAAACGCGGGCACAAAAAAAGCACCCCGCAGGGTGCTTCTTTCAAAACGCTGAAACCTTACTGACCCGGCTCATTCTGCGACAGGATCAGCTTGCCTTCCTTGTCGACCGGAATCTGGTTGCCCGGATCACGATCCATCCGCACTTTGCCTTCCTTGCCATCGAGCGAGTAACGCACGTCGTAGCCGACGACCTTGTCGCTGATGTCATTGACCGTGTTGCAGCGGGTTTGCGTGGTGGTGTAGGTATCGCGGTTCTGCATACCTTCCTGCACCTTGTTACCGGCATAACCGCCGCCGACTGCACCGGCCACGGTGGCAATCTTCTTGCCGTTACCGCCGCCCACCTGATTACCCAACAAACCACCGGCTACGGCACCGATCGCCGTGCCGAGAATCTGGTGTTGATCCTTGACCGGCGCCTGCCGGGTCACGGTTACATCCTTGCATACTTCACGTGGCGTCTTGATCTGTGTCTTGACCGGCTCAACGGCTAATACTTGCGCATACTCAGGGCCGCTTTTAACCAGGCTGTAGGTGGCAACAGCACCCCCGGCTGTGACACCGACAGCACCCAATACCGCACCAACCAGCAACGACTTGTTCACATGAACCTCCTGACCATCACATGCGGGACGCGCCCGCGCTTCTCCCAGCCTTGGAGCACAAAAAAAGGCGCGAGTTCAACTCGCGCCTTTTGTCGACTGACAGCCGGGAAATCGCTGGCCGTTATGGACGGTCGTCGACTTCCTTCTCGGTGTTGGCCGGAGGAATCAGATCCTCGGTGGTCAGGTTCAGCCAGATCAGCACCACGTTGGCGATGTAGATCGACGAGTAGGTACCCGCCAATACACCGATGAACAGCGCGATGGAAAAGCCGAACAGGTTGTCGCCGCCGAAGAACAGCAGCGCCGCGATCGCCAGCAGCGTGGAGATCGACGTCGCCATGGTGCGCAGCAGGGTCTGGGTGGTCGAGATGTTGATGTTCTCGATCAGCGTCGCCTTGCGCAGCACGCGGAAGTTCTCACGGACCCGGTCGAAAACCACGATGGTGTCGTTCAGCGAATAACCGATGATCGCCAGCACCGCCGCCAGCACCGTCAGATCGAAGGTGATCTGGAAGTACGAGAGGATACCCACGGTCACGATCACGTCGTGGATCAGCGAGACAATCGCGCCGACCGCGAACTTCCACTGAAAGCGGAACGCCAGGTAGATCAGGATCCCGCCGAGCGCCAGCAGCATGCCGAGGCCGCCCTGGTCGCGCAGCTCTTCACCGACCTGCGGGCCGACGAACTCGACACGCTTGACCGTCGCCGGGTTATCGCCGCCGATCTTCTGCAGCGCTTCGGCAACCTGATGGCCCAGTTGCGGGTCTTCACCCGGCATGCGCACCAGCAGGTCAGTCGTGGCGCCGAAATTCTGCACCACGGCTTCGTGATAACCGGAGGTCGCCAACTGCTCGCGCACCTTGGTGACGTCGGCCGGACGCTCGTAGGTCAGCTCGATGAGCGTACCGCCGGTGAAGTCCAGACCCCAGTTCATGCCTTTGTGGAACACGCTGAACAGGGCAATGACCGTGAGCAGCACTGTGACGCCGAACGCTACGTTGCGAACGCCCATGAAGTTGATTGTACGTAACATGGCAGCCCCTTAAATCCACAACTTCTTGAAGTCACGTCCGCCAAAGATCAGGTTGACCATTGCGCGGGTCACCATGATGGCCGTGAACATCGAGGTAAAGATCCCGAGGGACATGGTCACTGCGAAACCCTTCACCGGGCCGGTGCCCATGGCGAAGAGAATGCCGCCGACCAGCAAGGTGGTCAGGTTGGCGTCGAGAATCGCAGTGAATGCCCGGCCGAAGCCTTCGTTGATTGCCCGCTGCACCGTCATGCCAGCGGCGATCTCTTCACGAATCCGCGAGAAGATCAGTACGTTGGCGTCGACCGCCATACCCATGGTCAAAACGATACCGGCGATACCCGGCAGGGTCAGCGTGGCACCCAGCAGCGACATCAACGCCAGCAGCAGCACCATGTTCACCGCCAGCGCGACGGTGGCGATGACGCCGAAGAAGCGGTAGATGGCGATGATGAACAGCGACACGAACAGCATGCCCCACAGCGACGCATCGATACCTTTGGTGATGTTGTCAGCCCCCAGGCTCGGACCGATTGTGCGCTCTTCGGCGAAGTACATCGGGGCAGCCAGACCACCGGCACGCAGGAGCAGCGCCAGTTCGGACGACTCGCCCTGACCGTTCAGGCCAGTGATGCGGAACTGCGCACCCAGCGGCGACTGGATGGTCGCCAGGCTGATGATCTTCTTCTCTTCCTTGAACGTCTGCACCGCGACGTCTTTCTCGACGCCATCCACCACTTGCTTGGTGTAAGTGGTGACAGGACGCTGCTCGATGAAGATCACCGCCATGCTGCGACCGACGTTGGAACGGGTCGCGCGGCTCATCAGCTCGCCGCCGTGACCATCCAGACGGATGTTCACTTCAGGCGTGCCGTGCTCGCCGAAACCGGCCTTGGCGTCGGTGACCTGGTCACCGGTGATGATCAGACCACGCTCGATCTGCGCTGGTGGACGGTTGCCTTCACGGAACTCGAACGATTCGGAAGTGGCTTTCGACGCACCCGGCTCAGCGGCCAGACGGAACTCGAGGTTGGCCGTCTTGCCGAGAATTCGCTTGGCTTCGGCAGTGTCCTGCACGCCCGGCAGCTCAACCACGATGCGGTTGGCGCCCTGACGCTGCACGATCGGTTCGGCAACACCCAGCTCGTTGACGCGGTTACGTACCGTGGTCAGGTTCTGCTTGATGGAGTATTCACGGATTTCCGCCAGCTTGGCCGGGGTCATCGCCAGACGCAGCACCGGTTGACCGTTGAGGTCGGCCGGAACAATGTCGAAATCGTTGAAGTTCTTTCGGATCAGCGCACGGGCCTGTTCGCGGGAATCTTCATCGCTGAAGCCCAACTGAATGGCACCGCCCAGTTGCGGCAGACTGCGATAGCGCAGCTTCTCTTTGCGCAGCAGGCTCTTGACGTCGCCTTCGTAGACTTTCAGGCGCGCATCGAGGGCTTTGTCCATGTCCACTTCGAGCAGGAAGTGCACACCACCGGACAAGTCCAGACCCAGCTTCATCGGGTGCGCACCGAGGTTGCGCAGCCATTGCGGGGTGGTCTGTGCCAGGTTCAGCGCGACGACGTAGTCATCACCCAGTGCCTTGCGTACAACGTCTTTGGCCGGCAGCTGATCTTCAGCCTTGCTCAGACGGATCAGACCGCCCTTGCCACCTGCGGTCAGAGTGGCCGCCTTGACGTTGATGCCGGACTCTTTCAGCGCTGTGCTGACGCGAGCCAGATCGGCGTCATTGACCTGCAGAGCCGTGCTGGCGCCGCTGATCTGAATGGCCGGGTCATCGGGGTAAAGATTGGGAGCGGAATAAATCAGACCGATCGCCAGCACCGCCAGGATCAGAATGTATTTCCACAGAGGGTATTTGTTCAGCATCACGCCGCCCGTTATGAACGCGGGGCGCCTTGCGCGCCCCGTCGATTGAGTAGAAGTTGTTGCTCTTAGATCGCTTTCAGCGTGCCTTTTGGCAGCGTGGCGGCGATAGCGCCTTTCTGGAACTTCATTTCCACGGTGTCGGAGACTTCCAGGACGACGAAGTCATCGGCAACTTTGGTGATCTTGCCGGCGATGCCGCCAGTGGTCACGACTTCGTCACCCTTTTGCAGGCTGCTCAGCAGGTTCTTCTGCTCTTTGGCGCGCTTGGCCTGTGGACGCCAGATCATCAGGTAGAAGATGACCAGGAAGCCGACCAGGAAAATCCACTCGAAGCCGCCGCCCATTGGGCTTGCAGCAGCCGGTGCAGCTGCGTCAGCCATGGCGTTAGAGATAAAAAAGCTCATTTAGCACTCCAGTTGCAAATGTTGAATCTTGGGGTCAGAAAACTCAGTCCAAAGGCGGGACGGGAAGTCCGCGTTTGGCGTAGAAGGCATCGACAAAGGCGGCCAATGTACCCTGTTGAATAGCCTCGCGCAAACCAGCCATCAGCACCTGATAATGGCGCAAGTTATGGATGGTATTGAGCATGCTGCCGAGCATTTCGCCGCACTTGTCCAGGTGATGCAGATAAGCGCGCGAGAAGTTCTGGCAGGTGTAGCAATCGCAGGTCGGATCCAGCGGCGATTCATCATGGCGATGGAACGCGTTACGGATCTTCAGCACACCGGTATCGATGAACAGATGCCCATTGCGGGCATTACGGGTTGGCATCACGCAATCGAACATGTCCACACCGCGGCGCACACCCTCAACCAGATCTTCCGGTTTGCCAACGCCCATAAGGTAACGAGGTTTGTCAGCGGGCATCTGACCCGGCAGATAATCCAGCACCTTGATCATTTCGTGCTTCGGTTCGCCCACCGACAGACCGCCGATGGCGAGGCCGTCGAAGCCGATCTTGTCGAGGCCTTCGAGCGAACGCATGCGCAGGTTTTCATGCATGCCGCCCTGGACGATGCCGAACAGCGCTGCGGTGTTGTCACCGTGAGCATTCTTCGAACGCTGGGCCCAACGCAACGACAACTCCATCGATACGCGCGCGACGTCTTCGTCAGCCGGGTACGGCGTGCATTCGTCGAAGATCATCACGATGTCGGAACCGAGATCGCGCTGCACCTGCATCGACTCTTCCGGGCCCATGAACACTTTGGCGCCATCGACCGGAGAAGCGAAGGTCACGCCCTCCTCCTTGATCTTGCGCATCGCGCCAAGGCTGAACACCTGGAAGCCGCCGGAGTCGGTGAGGATCGGGCCTTTCCACTGCATGAAATCGTGCAGGTCGCCATGTTCCTTGATTACTTGGGTGCCAGGACGCAACCACAGGTGAAAGGTGTTGCCCAGAATGATTTCCGCGCCAGTGGCGACGATGTCGCGCGGCAGCATGCCCTTGACCGTGCCGTAGGTGCCGACCGGCATGAACGCCGGGGTTTCGACGGTGCCACGGGGGAAGGTCAGGCGACCACGGCGAGCCTTGCCATCGGTGGCCAGCAGCTCAAAGGACATTCGACATTCGCGACTCATTCTGTTTCCTCTGGGCCCGACTGTTCAGGGGCAGTTGGAGCGGGATTGCGGGTGATGAACATCGCATCCCCGTAGCTGAAAAAGCGGTAACCGTTTTCAACGGCGGCCTTGTAGGCGGCCATGGTTTCGGGATAACCGGCAAACGCGGAAACCAGCATCAACAACGTGGATTCCGGCAAATGGAAATTGGTCACCAGGGCATCGACCACATGAAACGGCCGGCCTGGGTAGATAAAGATGTCGGTGTCACCACTGAACGGCTTGAGCACACCATCGCGCGCCGCACTTTCCAGCGAACGCACACTGGTGGTGCCGACCGCGATCACCCGACCGCCACGCGCGCGGCATGCCGCCACGGCATCGACCACATCCTGGCCGACTTCCAGCCACTCGCTGTGCATGTGGTGATCTTCGATCTTCTCGACGCGCACCGGCTGAAACGTTCCCGCGCCCACGTGCAAGGTAACGAACGCCGTCTCGACGCCCTTGGCAGCAATCGCCTGCATCAACGGCTCATCGAAATGCAGCCCCGCCGTCGGTGCCGCCACCGCGCCCAGACGCTGGGCATACACGGTCTGATAACGCTCGCGATCCGAGCCTTCATCCGGGCGGTCTATATAAGGAGGCAACGGCATGTGCCCGACGCGGTCGAGCAGCGGCAAGACTTCCTCGGCAAAACCCAGCTCGAACAACGCATCATGACGCGCGAGCATCTCGGCTTCGCCACCACCGTCGATAAGGATCTTCGAACCCGGCTTGGGCGACTTGCTGGAGCGCACATGAGCCAGCACGCGGTGCGCATCGAGCACGCGCTCGACAAGAATTTCCAGCTTGCCGCCGGACGCTTTCTGCCCGAAAAGCCGCGCCGGAATCACCCGGGTATTGTTGAACACCATCAAATCGCCCGGGCGCAAATGCTCAAGCAAATCAGTGAATTGACGGTGTGCCAGGGCGCCGCTCGGCCCATCGAGGGTCAGCAGGCGACTACCGCGACGCTCGGCCAACGGATGGCGGGCGATCAGCGAATCAGGAAGCTCGAAAGTAAAGTCAGCAACGCGCATGATGGGGTTCGTCTAGCAGGGCCGGAAAGTCTAGCGGAAATATCAAAAATTGACCATGAAACGTGATTGACCAACGGTAATCACCTCTCTATACTTCGCCGCCATTGAGCCCTGATGGCGGAATTGGTAGACGCGGCGGATTCAAAATCCGTTTTCGAAAGGAGTGGGAGTTCGAGTCTCCCTCGGGGCACCAACACAGAGAAAAAGGTCTTGCGAAAGCAGGGCCTTTTTTTTCGTCTGGAGGAAAGTGGGGCGTTGATTTTTTGCATGTGTGAGACGCCGAGGATTGCACTCAACAACGGCCTAATCCCCAGACGCTGAAAGAAGCAAGGTGCTGAGCATATGCCCTTGATGACCTTTGCCGGAATCGTTACCAACCGGCAGTAGACGGCAGGCTTACAAGATAGTAGCGTCGCGCCACCACTCTAAGCCATGTAAAGGATTACGTCATGCTTCTCTCTGTCGTTCGGTGTGCTGCATTTGCCAGTTTGCTATCAACGCTCGTCGGGTGCTCCGCGGTAGGCGTGGTAAGCAGTTCGGACCCTCATCAAAAGCTGGCCGATGCCAATGCTTTGGTCGATCAGAATAGACCGTTGCCTGCAGAGCGGCTCATTGTCGAGACGCTGACGATCTGCCAGACCACGGCGGATCAGCTTTGCTTTGCCGATGCGTACCGAAGTTATGGTTTGTTTTTCATGTCGCCTATTTTGGGTGGTCAATGGGCGAACCATTACACCACCAATGGTTTTCTTGATCGCACAGCGACCTACAGTGCTCGCTATGAGAAGGCCAACGAGTACTTCGAAAAGTCACGGGCAATTTACGCACAGGCCGGCAAGTTCGATGTCGTGACCAATATCAATCTCAACCGTGGTTTCGCTTATGAGATGGCGGCGAACAAGCCGTCCGCTTGCAGTGCCTACAACGACAGCCTGGCGGCCAGCCATGAAAATCTACGGCTACAACCGGGAGCCGTGATTCGAGTGCCGGAAAAATACGGCACGTTTGAGAATTACATCGCTTTGCAGAAGAAACGCGTGGGATGCGATAGCCAAGGCTGAGCCCATTAGCGAACAATCTTTCAGACCACCTTCAAGCGCGAGGAGCGGCGGAACACGCGCTCCAGCGCAGTGCCTGCCTGAACTGGTTCCAACGTCGTGAATCAAGGCGCGCTATCAAAATGGATGTCGAGGTTGTGCCAGCCTGTAACGCCAGTTGCCCGATCGCTCGTTCCCCCGAATGCGATCACCGCCCGTATAATCACGCCCGCACAACAGACCTCCGCCGGCATTTTGCATGTTGGTTTGAAGCCCCCTCTACGACAGACATCCCCATGGAAACCTCACTGGAAACCGTCGCCCTCTTCTCCCTCAAACTCGCCTACGAAGAAGAAGGCCTCAGCCCGATCCTGCGCGATGACATGGTCATGGGCGACTACCAAAAAGACGTTTTCGAATTGCTGGTGAAGCGCGGCGATGTCGAGTCCATTCAGTTCAAACTGAACGAATGCCTGAACCTCGCGCTGGATGCGCTTGGCGGGGTCGAGAAGCCGTTGGGGCGGGAGTTGCGCAAGTTGTCGGCGGAGTTGGCTCAGGCGCGATCCGTGGAGCAACTGGGTCAGCCGCTCCTCGCGCTGAAGGGGTATTTGCGCGACATTCTTTGAGTGCCGCGCGGTGGGTTCTTACAGTAGGTAGCTGGAGATGTATTTGGAGATCTCCACCATCGAGGTCTTGCCGGTGAATTCGAATTTCACTTTGCCCAGCGATGAAAAGTAGATCTCCAGTTCCGAATCCAGATCGAAGGTGCCCGAAGTTTCCACGGAGTAGGCGACGATGTTTTTGTAGGGCAGTGAGGTGAAATCCTTTTTGCTGCCGGTGATGCCCTGGACGTTGACGGCGATGATGCGTTTGTTGGTGAAGACCACGCCGTCACGCATGGCTTTGTAGGAATCGATGACTTGTTCGCCTTCCAGTAGTAGTGCGGTGACGCGCTCAGCGTACTCATCGTTCTGTTTGAGTTTGAAGAAGCCTTTGTTGTTGAAGTCGATCATCTGTCCATCCTCTGAGTAAAAAAACTCCCGGTAAAGCTTTGGCTCAGCGACGCGCCCTTAATGCGAAAGTGGCGCGATGCCAGTATTTTGTTATCTTGCGCCCAAATCTTTCGAGAGGCACTGGCGCCTACCCGATCAAAGCGTTTTTCTGGAGTGGATTGCAATGGATGGCTGGCTTTTTGTACTAGCTCTGGTCGTGACGTGGGTATGGGTCGTAGGCGAACGAGGTGATTGGAACCTGGTGACAGCCAACCTCGCCGGGTGTTTCGCTGGCTGGGTTGTCGGTTTGGTAGTGAAAGCGGTGTACGAGGGTTTCGTGGGCGGCACAAGCATGCAATCGTCGCCACACGTTGTGCGATCCCTGCTGATGGTGCTCAGCAGCCTTGGCGCGTTCGCCGGCGTTTGGATTTGGGTGGTGCAACGCAAACGCCCCACGAGCAAGTTGACACGCCATATCATTGGCGCTGCTTTTGGCATTTTTGCTGGTTTCGATACGCTGATGCTGCTCACTCGGTTCATTCCTTTGAGTGCCTGACAGGGCGGACCAACAGGTTTGCTATCGTGCAGCCCTGTTGGAATGATTCGTGTGTCATCTAAAGAATTTCAAGGTTTGAGGAAAAGGATCAAATGGAGTTTCTGTATTTCCTGTTGTTTTTGCTCGTCTGGGGCCTCATGTGGCGCTGGGTAATGAAAAACCGCGGCAGCTGGAATCTGTTCTTTGGCACGTTCGCTGGTGTTCTGGCCGGGTTCATCGTCGCCCTGGTGGTACTGTCGATCACCCTCGCCTTATTCCCTCTGGCGCCGCGCTCCCCTGTCGAACAAACGCAAAGCAACGAGGCTGAAATCTCCTCTTCTTCCCCCGCGCCCGTTACACAAACCGTGTCCAGGTTGATGCCGGTGATCGCCTCCACGCCGGATACTTCCGACAACCTTGTCGACTATGTCGCCAGCGCACCTCAGAACGAGCCCTCTCCGCCCGAGTCCGCGCTGTTGCCGAACTACAGCGAACGCCTGCCCTCTTCGCTGCTCGAAAGGGATTTCAAGGACATCATGGGCAATGACTTTGTCGTGTCGCGCCGGCTGGCGGGCAGCAATGCGAATGCGGACAGATCGCTGATGGCGTTCATGATGTGCGACCCCTTCATCAAGCGCGCCATGCGTTTTGCAGCAGCGACTTCCATCGCAGGTGCCGAGAGCGCCAGCAGCCATCGGTTCAAAGATCAGACTTACAGCATTAACGGCACCCTGACCGCTCGCAACATGTTGGGCGACGATGTCCCCTATGCCTACGATTGTTCAGTTCAGCAAGTGGACGGCAATAATCCTGACAAGGCCGCATGGCGACTGCTCGGCCTGAAGTTGAAAAAGGTCGACTCTTAAGACTCATTTAAGGGATCAAGGTGCCGGCTGCGCTATCATCGCCGGCCTGTGCGCCTTGAGCTTTACCCTGATGTTTTCAACACCCGATGACCCGATCTCGCTGCCTCCTGTACTGGCCGGCCCGCTGCTGCGACGGCTGGAGCCGACGCGCGTGGTGCTGTGGCTGGTGGGCTCGCGTGAACTGTCGCTGACCTTGCGCCTGCAGGGTGTAGGAGATATTCCGCTCGACTCGGAGAAATGCACGGTCATTGCCGTAGGCCGTCATGCCTTTGTGCATCTGATCGACGTTCAACTTGAAAGCGCCCTGCCCTGCGACACGTTTATCGATTACGACCTGCTGATTGATGACGCCATCGGCATGGCTGAATGGGCACCGCATCTGCTTTACGCCGGTGCCACCTGCGCGAACCTCGTCGTGCGTTCACGGATCGACCAATTGCTCCACGGCTCCTGCCGCAAGCCGCATCATCCGGCAACCGATGGTTTGCTCTGCGTCGATCAACTGCTGGCCGACGAAACCGATGCGCAACAACGTCCGGCGCTGCTGATGATGAGCGGTGATCAGGTATATGCCGACGACGTCGCCGGGCCAATGCTGCGGGCGATTCATGCCTTGATCGAGCGTCTCGGTCTGTTCGATGAGCACCTTGACGGTGCCGTGGTCAGCGACAGCGCCAAGCTCTACCAACACCCTGCCAGCTATTACCACCGTGCGGATTTGTTACCGGCGCTGGAGAGCAACGAGACCTTGCGCGAGCGATTTTTCGGTGGCGCGCGTAAGCCGATTTTCACCAGCAGCAGCGCAGACAATCACCTGGTGACGTTTGCCGAAGTCATGGCGATGTACATGCTGGTGTGGTCGCCGACGCCGTGGTCGCTGATCAATCCGAGCGCGCCGACGCTGACGCCGGAACGCCTGAAGCGCTACAACCTTGAGCAGATGCGTATCGATGCGTTCAAGGCTGGCCTTGGCAACGTCGCGCGGGCGCTGGCGCATCTGCCGAGCCTGATGATTTTCGATGATCACGACATCACCGATGACTGGAATCTCTCCGCGCAGTGGGAGGAAACCGCCTACGGCCATCCGTTCTCCAAACGCATCATCGGCAACGCGCTGATCGCCTATATGTTGTGCCAGGGCTGGGGCAACAATCCGGATCCCTTCAAGGGCGTGCTGGAGCAGACCGCGCAACTGAGCGCCAGTGGCGATGACGGCTATCTGGACATGCCGGTGCAGGATGATCTGATTGATCAGTTACTGCGTTTTCAGCAGTGGCATTTCGTGTTGCCGAGCAGTCCTGCCCTGGTGGTGATCGACACGCGCACGCGGCGCTGGCGCAGCGAGATGGCCCTCAAGCAACCGTCGGGCCTGCTCGACTGGGAGGCCTTGAGCGAACTGCAACAGGAACTGCTCGATCACCCTTCGGCAATCATCGTGTCGCCGGCGCCGATCTTCGGCGTGAAGCTGATTGAAACCGTGCAGAAGGTGTTCAGCTGGTGCGGTTATCCACTGCTGGTCGACGCGGAAAACTGGATGGCCCATCGCGGCGCGGCCCAGGTGATCCTGAACATTTTCCGACACTCGCGCACACCCGGGAACTACGTGGTGCTGTCCGGCGATGTGCATTATTCCTTCGTCTATGAAGTCCTGATCCGCCACCGCAAGGCCGGTCCACGGATCTGGCAGATCACCAGCAGCGGCATCAAGAACGAATTCCCTGCAACCCTGCTGGAATGGTTCGACCGCCTCAACCGCTGGCTCTACTCGCCACGCTCGCCGTTGAACTGGTTCACCAAACGCCGGCTGATGCGCATCGTCCCGTATACCCCGGAACATGCCGAGGCCGGGGAACGGCTGTGGAATTCGGCGGGGATTGGACAGGTGTATTTCAATGAACAGGGGCAGCCGAGCAAGATTGTTCAGCACAACTCGAATGGGGCGGTGAAGACGAGGATGCTGGCGCCGGAGTTTGAAGATGCGCCGGATTGAAGCAGTAACCATTTCCTACATCGGCTAGGTCATGGGATGACGAAATAAGGGCTTCGCGACACTGAACAGGACGGAGGAGGATTACAACCTTCTCAGAAACGTCTCGAATATTACTGAGCGATACTGATTGAAGTCGCAGTCAGCCCTGCTGCGACACAACCACTGGTAGGTGTCGCCTTGTCATCCTGTACTCATTTCTGTACGTTCTCTGCAACCAGCGAGGACTTCAATATGCAAACCATCAACTACACCACCGCCCGTGCGCATTTGGCCGAGACGATGGACCGTGTCAATGAAGATCGTGCGCCGCTATTGGTCACTCGGCAGAAAGGTGAACCAGTAGTGATGATGTCTTTGGCCGAATACAACGCATTGGAAGAAACAGCGTATTTGCTTCGCTCCCCCGCCAACGCCGAACGGCTGATGAAATCCATCGGTGAGTTACGCGCCGGCAAAGCCAAAGTCAGGCAATTGATCGAAGAATGAAAATCGAGTTCACGCCCACAGGCTGGGAAGACTATTTGTGGTTTCAGCAAAACGACAAGGCTGGGCTCAAGCGCATCAATCTTCTGATCAAAGCAATCAAGCGCGAACCGTTTGAGGGTGTCGGTAAACCAGAGGCGCTCAAACATAATATGAGCGGCCTCTGGTCACGCCGAGTAACGGCCGAACATCGTCTGGTGTACAGGGTTGAGGACGGCGAAATCTGCGTCATCAGTTGCCGGTATCACTATTGAACCTGAGCTGAATCAGTCATCAGAGCCCGCCCAACCCCTCTGACAATCATCCCCACCTCGCGCTCATCAATCGTCAACGGCGGCAGCAACCTGATGGTCTTGCCACGAGTCACGTTGATCAACAACCCATGATCCCGTGCGGCGATCAGCGTCAGGTCGCGCACCGGTTGTTTCAGCTCGATGCCGATCATCAGGCCCTGCCCACGAATCGCCAGCACGTTCGGGTTGTCTGCCAATTCGGCGCGCAGGCGTTCCAACAACCGTGCACCCTGCACCCGCGCATTCTCCAGCAGGCCTTGTTCTTCGATGATGTCCAGCACCGTGCAGCCGACCCGGCAGGCCAGTGGATTGCCGCCGAAGGTGCTGCCGTGGCTGCCCGGGGTGAACAGGTCGGCCGCGCGGCCGCGGGCCAGGCAGGCGCCAATCGGCACGCCATTGCCGAGGCCTTTGGCCAGGGTCATGACGTCGGGGACGATGCCTTCGTGCTGAAAGGCGAACCACTGCCCGGTGCGGCCGATGCCGGTCTGGATTTCATCGAGCATCAGCAGCCATGCATGGCGATTGCAGAGGTCGCGCAGGGCCTTGAGATAACCCGGCGGTGCGACTTGCACGCCGCTTTCGCCCTGGATCGGCTCGACCAGAATCGCCACGATGCGCGCGCCATGTTTGCGCTGTATTTGCTCCAGCGCCGCGAGATCGCCGAACGGCACTTTGACGAAATCCCCCGGCAATTCGTTGAATCCCAGCCGCACTGCCGGGCCATCGCTGGCGGACAACGTGCCGAGGGTGCGGCCATGAAAAGCATTAGCCATGACCACCACCAGCGGCTGCTCGATACCTTTGCGCCAGCCGTACAAACGTGCCAGTTTCAGTGCCGTCTC
Organism: Pseudomonas sp. NDM; assembly: GCF_003105095.1. Classification (NCBI taxonomy): domain Bacteria; kingdom Pseudomonadati; phylum Pseudomonadota; class Gammaproteobacteria; order Pseudomonadales; family Pseudomonadaceae; genus Pseudomonas; species Pseudomonas sp. NDM. The sequence continues at coordinate 15,977 of NZ_QETJ01000053.1, forward strand.
GTTCGCTTCGGCCCCGGAATTGTTGAAGAACGCGCGCTCCATCCCCGACAAGGCCGTCAGCCGTTTAGCCAGTTGTTGCTGCCAATCGATGCTGTACAGGTTGGAGGTGTGCAACAGCAATCCCGCTTGCTCGCTGATCGCCGAGACAATGCGCGGATGCGAGTGGCCGACGTTGGTCACTGCCACACCGGCAACGGCGTCCAGGTATTCGCGCCCCGCCTGATCCCACAGGCGCGTGCCCAGGCCTTTGGTGAAACTCAGGGCCAGTGGTTGGTAGGTGTTCATCAGGGCGGCGGTCATGACGTGAAACTCCATTGCAGGTCGGTGTTTTTGCAGTATGGTTAGCCACCAGAGCTGGATAAACCCGGAATAACTTCAATCATTTAAAAGCTGAGCTTGATAATGGATCTGTTTCAGTCAATGGGCGTTTACGTCAAAGTGGTCGAAACGGGGAGCATGACGGCAGCCGCCGCAAAGTGCGAAATGTCGACGACAATGGTGGGCAATCATCTGCGCGCGCTGGAGCAACGCCTCGGTGTGCAACTGTTGCAACGCACCACGCGGCGTCAGCGCCTGACCGAATTCGGCAGCGTCTATTATCAACGCTGCCTGGAAGTGCTGGGCCTGGTGGCGGACTCCGAACGCCTTGCCGAACAAGCATCGGATGAGCCGCGCGGCTTGCTGCGCATCACCGCGCCGCTGACCTTCGGCGTCGAACGACTGACCCCGGCCCTCAGCGAATATTCGTTGCTGTATCCGCAAGTGAAACTCGACGTGGTGCTGACCAACAGCCGCCCGGATCTGCTGGAAAACGGCCTCGATGTTGCGTTCCGCCTGGGCAATTTCGACCAGTCCAACCTGATCGCCCGCCCCCTGATCGACTACACCCTGACGGTCTGCGCCTCCCCCGAATACATCGCGCGACGCGGCATGCCGCACAAGCCACAGGATTTGCAGCAGCACGATTGCCTGTCCTTCGCCTACCCGGCCGGGGATGATTGGCAATCGGTGGAAAAACGCTGGCGTCTGAGCGGCCCGGAAGGCGAAGTCCTCATCGACGTCAGCGGGCCGATGCTGATCAACAGCTCCGCCGGACTGCATCAGGCGGCGCGCAACGGCATGGGCATCATGATGCTGCCCGATGCCTTGGTGGAGCAGGACTTGCGCGACGGCAAACTGGTCAGGGTGATGGCCGACTACCAACCACCGAGCCGACCGATGCATCTGCTGTATGCGCAGGATCGCTATCGACTGCCGAAGCTGAGACGGTTCGTCGAGTTTGCGATGCGTACGTGGGGGAAACCTGACGTCGGCCGGCCGTAATCATTCACGATGGACAATTACAAAGGACTGGTACCAACCATGAACGACGCCCTGACCGTGCGCAACTTGCATCCCGGCGAAACAGAGTCGGCGAGGCTGTTTCTCGACCAGCATGGCTGGGGCCATCGCACCGGTGATGCCGACTCTTTTGCTCGTCTGATTCACCATTCGCAGCGCACGGCTGTCGCGCTCGCAGGCGAGCAGATTGTGGGATTCGCTCGAGCGATTACCGATGAGGTCTCCAACGGCTATCTGTCGATGGTGGTGGTCGATGACCAGCATCGGCGCAAGGGAATTGGCCGGGCACTGGTAGAGCATGTGATGGGCGATGACCCCGCTATCACCTGGCTGCTACGCGCAGGACGCGAAGGCGCTGAAGCTTTTTTTGCCAGCCTGGGCTTCGAGAAGTCCGTGATTGCCATGGAACGTCCGCGCCGCAAATAGCGCGCAGTGGAAAAATCCCGACCGGCAGACCGTTGCTCCGTGACAACGCCGCCCCACTCCCCTAAATTAGGCGGCCTGAAAAAGACCTCGTGCTTTCTCGCCTCAACTCAAGTTAAAAAGTAGTGAAATTTCAATGTCCGATTTCAACACCGCTGAATCCGTAGTCACCCAGTCGTCCAAAGCGGAATACGAAAACTCCATCAATCTTTCACAACACCTGCCTCAAGCCAAAATCATCAGCGAGATGGTCCTGGACGCGTTCCAGTCGACCCGCGAAAGCGACCAGATCCGCGAATTGCGTGCGGCGATCCGTCAGGCGCATGACAGCTTTGATGACGACAAGGCGTACGAGCTGATGGGCGAACTCAAGCGCCTGAAAGACGCCGAGGCAGCGGACATCGCTGCACTGGAAGACTTGAGCAGCAAGTTCTCGATCGGGCGCATTCTGTCCAGCTTCAAGGACGATCCGGCATTCCAGGAAATCGTTTATGGCCTGGCCCTGAAAGTGCTGAATCAGACTCACCAGGCGATCAGCAACCCGAGCGGCGGCAAGAGCAAGGCTGCAAAAAAGAAAGAAGTGGAAATCTTCACCATCAGCAAGGACGGCGCCAGCGTAACTCTGCCAATGCGCACGCCGCGTTCGCGTCTGAACGTTGACCGTGCGGCGCTGGAGTTCCTCGGCTTTACCTTCGTGGGTGAAGGCGATGAAGCCGAGCTGGAGAGCGAAACCTTCGTCGATAACGCCGGCACCGAACAGGCTGTGAACCGCAAGAACATCATCACCGCGCTGCAGCAGCAGACCGCGTTTGACGGGTATAGCATCGCGGCGCAGTAATCTGCCAAGCGCTTGCGAAAAAGCCTCGTGCTGAGCAATCAGACGGGGCTTTTTTTCGGCTTGAGATCGGTGGTGTAGCTAACATCGTCGCCCCTCACCCCAGCCCTCTCCCGAGGGAGAGGGAGCCGATTTGTGGGCTGTTCGGAATTCGCATTCGACGCGATATTCCGTTTCGACGCGTCTCGCCCAATCACCTCGGTCAGTCCCCTCTCCCCCCGGGAGAGGGTTAGGGTGAGGGGAGCAGGCGCCGAAGATTTCAAGCCGAAGGATGCAACGCCGCAATCATGTCCACTTCAATCGCCGCATTCTTCGGCAACTGATACACGCCGATGGTCGTGCGGGTATGCCGCCCGGCATCGCCCAGCACATGGCTGAACACATCCGAAGCGCCGTTGGCCACTTCGCTCAGGTCGACAAAATCAGCGGTCGACTTCACATACACCGTGACCCGCAACAACGCGCGAATCTTGTCCAGCGAACCGACCGCATCGACGATCAGCGCCAGGCAACGCATCGCGCTGATGCTCGCGGCGGCTTGCGCATCCTTGAGGTTCAATTCCAGCCCCACGCGACCGGGATACAGAATCTTGCCATTGACCCGCGGCACCATGCCGCTGATGTAGAGCTCGTCGTGATGACGGATCAGCGGCGCGTAATTGCCACCAGCGGTGTTCTCGCCATAGATGTCGTAGTTGAGTTCTTCAGCCAGGGCGATAAAGCGCTCATCGCAGGTCATCCGTTCGGTCATTGCGCCCAGCCTTTTGATCAATGCACGGGTTAGGACAGTCGAGCACCGAAGGATGGCTTGGAGCTACTACTGTCGGAGTTGGATCCGAATCTAGGTCTTTTACCGAATGGCCGCAACCGCAAACTGTGGGAGCGAGCCTGCTCGCGAATGGCAGCACCCCGAACGAGCATATTTCAGCCAACAAAAAACCCCGCACATCTCTCAACGTGCGGGGTTTTCCTGAAGCTTGCAAACCTTACGGCGCGTACGTCAGCAGCAGCTCTGTCGGCACCTTGAAGTCCAGGGACATCATGACGCTCAACGCAGTGATGGTGAAGATCGAGAACACGAACAGCTTGCGTGCCCAGACGGTGTCATCGACTGCCTTGTAGCCGGTCCAGGCCATGTACAGCCAGTACATGCCCATGGCGGCGGCGACGGCGAGGTAGCTCATGCCGGCGTAGCCGCTGAAGGTCAGCATCAAGGTCGCCACGAGGAACGCCAGGATGTAGAGCAGGATGTGCTTCTTCGCCACCTGGATTCCGCGTTTCACTGGCAGCACCGGAATCGATGCGGCCAGGTAATCGTTGAAACGGAAAATCGCGATAGCGTAGGAATGCGGCATCTGCCACAGGCTGAACATCACCAGCAGGGTCAGTGCGGCCATGTCGAAGCTGTTGGTCACGGCCACGTAACCGATCACTGGCGGCATGGCGCCCGACAGGCTGCCCACCAGCGTGCCGTGAACCGACTTGCGCTTGAGGTACAGGCTGTAGAAGCCGACGTAGATGATGAAGCCGATTACTGCGAACAGGGCAGCCAACGGGTTGGCCACCTTGTACAACAGGGCAACGCCGAGAACACCCAGAATGGTCGCGTAAACCAGGGCCAGTTTCAGGGAGATGAGGCCCTGGACCAGCACACGGTTCTTGGTGCGTTCCATCTTCAGGTCGATGTCGCGGTCGATGCAGTTGTTGAACACGCAACCGGAGGCCACGACCAGGGAAGTACCGATCATGGCGGCCAGGAACACCGCCAGATCGACATGCCCTTTCGAGGCCAGGAAGAACCCGCCTGCCACAGAAAGCACGTTACCGAAAATGATCCCCGGTTTGGTGATTTGGATAAAGTGCTTGAGCGACATCGGGTCTACCTCACTTCGCCATCATGTACGTGTGGATGCTGAACATGATCCACAGCGACAGGCCAACCAGCAGCACGATCACAATCGCCGTGAAGACGAACGCGATCACGTTGTTACGCTGTGCAATGGAGCGGTCCAGGTGCAGGAAGTAATACAGGTGAACGATCACCTGGATCACTGCGAACAGCAGAACGATTGCCAGCGTCGTCGACTTCGGCAGGGTCGGGTACATCACCAGACCGAACGGAATAACGGTCAGGATTACCGACAGGATGAAGCCGATGGCGTACGACTTGACGCTGCCGTGGCCAGCATCGTGGCTGTCATGGGAGTGTGCATTAGCCATTACAGAGTCCCCATCAGGTAAACAACGGTGAAGACGCAGATCCAGACCACGTCCAGGAAGTGCCAGAACAGGCTCAGGCAGCTCAGACGGGTCTTGTTGGTCGACGTCAGGCCATGCTTGTTGACCTGATACATCATGATGCCCATCCAGATCAGACCGGCCGAAACGTGCAGACCGTGGGTACCGACCAGGGTGAAGAACGCCGACAGGAAGCCCGAACGGCTAGGACCGAAGCCCTCGGAGATCAGCAGGTGGAACTCGTTGATCTCCATGGCGATGAAGCCCGCGCCGAGCAGGAAGGTCATGAACAACCAGCCCAGGACCGCCTGCTTCTTGCCCTTGTACAACGCCAGCATGGCGAAGCCGTAGGTGATCGAACTGAACAACAGCAGAGCGGTTTCGCCCAGCACGTATGGCAGTTCGAAGATGTCGTGGCCCGACGGGCCACCGGCAACGTTGTTTACCAGTACTGCGTACACCGCGAAGATCGACGCAAACAGAATGCAGTCGGTCATCAGGTAGAGCCAGAAACCGTATACGGTCATCTCGCCCGAGTCGTGGTGATGGTCATCGTGCCCATGGTCACCATGGGCGTGTCCAACATTGGTCACTAAGTTCGACATGGTTTAAGCCTGTTCCAACGAGGTTTCAACACGGGTGGCATTGGCCGGGATTTTCCCTGCCGCGACCAGACGCTTGTGCTGCTCGGCTTCGATACGCTCGATCGTTTCAACCGGAACCATATAGCCCTGGTCGTCACGTGCAGCGTGGATCACGAAGTAAACGACGGTGCCTACCAGGCTCGCGATCGCCAGCCACCAGATGTGCCAGATCATCGCGAAACCGAAGACGGTCAACAGCGCGCCCATCACCACGCCAGTGGCGGTGTTGTTCGGCATGTGGATCGGCTCGTACTTGGCCGGACGCTGATACGCAGTACCGTTTTCCTTGGCCTCGGTGAACGGGTCGATGCAGTCAGCCTTAGGCAGCACAGCGAAGTTGTAGAACGGTGGTGGCGACGAGGTCGACCATTCCAGCGTGTGCGCATTCCACGGGTCACCGTGATCGCAAACGTTCTCTGGCTTGTTGCGGTCACGCACACTGACGTACAGCTGGATCAGTTGGCAGGCGATACCGGCAGCAATCATCACCGCACCGAACATGGCAACGTACAGGTACGGTACCCACTCAGGGTTGGTGGTGGCGTTCAGACGACGGGTCATGCCCATGAAGCCCAGTGCATAGAGCGGCATGAACGCGACGAAGAAGCCCGAGATCCAGAACCAGAACGCTGCTTTGCCCCAGCCTTCGTGCAGCTTGAAGCCGAACGCTTTCGGGAAGTAGAACGCGAAGCCAGCGATGTAGCCGAATACCGCACCGCCGATGATCACGTTGTGGAAGTGCGCGATCACGAACAGGCTGTTGTGCAGCACGAAGTCAGCACCCGGAATGGCCAGCAGTACGCCGGTCATGCCGCCGATGGCGAAGGTCACCATGAAGCCCAGGGTCCACATTACCTGGCTGGTGAAGCGCAGACGGCCCTGGTAGATGGTGAACAGCCAGTTGAACAGCTTCACACCCGTCGGGATGGAAATCAGCATCGTCGCCAGACCGAAGAAGGCGTTGACGCTTGCACCCGAACCCATGGTGAAGAAGTGGTGCAGCCAGACCATGAAGCCCAGTACCGAGATCGCGCCCGAGGCGTAGATCATCGAGTGGTGGCCGAACAGTTTCTTGCCGGTGAAGGCCGAGATCACTTCCGAGAAGATGCCGAAAGCCGGCAGGATCAGGATGTAAACCTCAGGGTGGCCCCACGCCCAGAACAGGTTGACGTACATCATCGGATTGCCACCAAGTTCATTGGTGAAAATGTGGAAATCCATGTAACGGTCAAGGGTCAGCAGTGCCAGGGTCGCGGTCAGGATCGGGAACGAAGCCACGATCAGAACGTTTGCCCAGGTGCAGGTCCAGGTGAAGATCGGCATGTCCATCAGTTTCATGCCAGGGGTACGCATTTTCAGTACGGTCGCGAGGAAGTTGACCCCGGTTAACGTCGTACCCAATCCGGATAGCTGTAGCGCCCAGATGTAGTAATCCATACCTACGCCAGGACTGTATTGCAGACCCGACAGCGGCGGATACGCAACCCAACCGGTCTTGGCGAATTCACCGATACCCAGCGACAGGTTGATCAGCACAACGCCGGATACCAGCAGCCAGAAGCTCAGGGAGTTCAGGAACGGGAAGGCAACGTCACGCGCACCGATCTGCAGCGGCACTGCAAGGTTCATCAGGCCGGTGAAGAATGGCATCGCCATGAAGATGATCATGATCACACCGTGAGCGGTGAAGATCTGGTCATAGTGTTCAGGTGGCAGGTAGCCAGGCGAACCCTCGGTGGCCATGGCCAGCTGGGTACGCATCATGATCGCGTCGGCAAAGCCGCGCAGCAGCATGACCATGGCGACGATGATGTACATCACGCCGATTTTCTTGTGGTCGACCGAAGTCAGCCACTCAGTCCACAGGTACGTCCACTTCTTGAAGTAAGTGATCGCAGCGAACAGTGCCAGACCACCGAGGGCGATCATGGCGATGGTCACCATCACGATCGGCTCGTGGAATGGGACTGCTTCCCAACTTAATTTACCAAACATCGTTTACTCCTCTGCCCCGGCAGCTGAATGCGAACCCGCGTCAATATCCGTGGCCGCCACTTCTTTCTCTTTCTTCTCGTGCTTCAGCGGCTTGCCCGGCTTCATACCTTCGTACTTGTCGACGATGATCTGGAACTGGTTCGGCGTGACCGACGAGTAGAGCTCGACTGGGTTGTTCTGGCTCGGTTTGGCCAGGGCTGCGTATTCAGCCTGATCAAGCTGTTTAGGCGACTTCTTGACTTCACTTACCCAGGCGTCGAAATCTTCCTGAGTGGTGGAGATGGCCTTGAATTTCATACCGGTGAAACCGGCGCCGCTGTAGTTGGCGGAGATACCGTCCATTTCAGCGTTGCGGTCGGCGATCAGGTGCAGCTTGGTCTGCATGCCCGCCATCGCGTAGATCTGGCCGCCCAGGCCCGGGATGAAGAACGAGTTCATCACGGCGTCGGAGGTGATCTTGAAGTTGATCGGCGTGTGCGCCGGGAACACGATCTTGTTGACCGTGGCGATGCCTTGTTCCGGATAGATGAACAGCCACTTCCAGTCCAGCGCGACGACTTCGATGGTCACCGGCTTGACGTCAGACTCGATCGGACGATACGGGTCCAGCTCGTGAGTCGAGATGTAAGTGATGTAACCCAGGGCGATGATGATCAGCACCGGGATGGTCCATACGGCCACTTCGATCTTGGTCGAGTGCGACCACTTCGGCGTGTAGACGGCGTTCTTGTTCGAAGCGCGGTACTTCCAGGCAAACAGGAAGGTCATGACGATGACCGGCACGACGACCAACAGCATCAGCAGCGTGGCGGTGATGATCAGGTTGCGCTGTTCCAGGCCGACCTGGCCCGTTGGATTGAGCAAGGTCATGTTGCAGCCTCCCAGCAGCAACGTGCCGAGCAGCGGCACTAGGCCTAGTAATCTGGGGTACCTGTTTTTACTCATCTCACGACCTCTAAAGCAGCTTGCGCAATGCAGTTGGGTTTTGATCGCCAACACTTCACCCTGCCAAGGGTTGGCATTTTCTTTGGATTGAATAAGGGCCGCCCGTCGCGCGTCTCACGCTCGACAAAACCTTGGGACAGCGTTCAGTTCTTATTCGAATTCGTGGTCAAAGGCCTTGTTACAGACCAATTCCATTTGGTGCGGAAAATTGGAAAGGCACCGACACCTGGGTGTCTCGAAAGCCTCGCGGCTCGCTCGACACCCGACCTCCTGATCAGTTCCTTGATAAAGGCTGAACAGCGCCGGGAATTCAGTGCGGGCGATTGTAGATAGGTAGCGCCCTATACACCATGTCTTATCCCGAAATAATTTTTATCACTCAGAGCAACAATCCATCGCCATTTTTGCAAAAGTTGCGGGTGTTATTGAAAGCTCTTCTCAACAAACCCGGCAAAATGTGCACATGTAACCGCCTCAAATCAGACAGCTCTGCGAGCCGCCTGCGAGCGCCTGACCGGCGCAAAGCCCGATATTCCAAGGCCTTCGCCTACATGCCGGGGCCTGTTAAAACTGCCTGATCCGGCACCTCCGCCCTGAAGCCCGAAATCGTCGAAACTGGCCAATGTTTTTATGTAACAGGCGGCCAATCCGCCGCATCCCGAGCCCCTGCGACAGCCTGTGTGTGACAACATGTCGCACACTTGCCGCATGCTTCATTGCCGTTCGTCACGGTGTTTTCACAAACGCTCTGAAATGCAAAACGCCTCGATTTTCAGCAGCGAAAATCGGGGCGTTTTGTTTATCGGCACTCCCGCGCAAAAGTTGACTCAGCGCAGCGCTTTTCGATTACGCGAGGTCAGCAGCGGCACCAGAATCACCACCAGCACGAACGCCACCAGCGCCCACTGCGCCAGCGACAGACCGAGGATCGGCGGATACGGCGTCGAGCAGAAACCGTCGACCTGGAAGCCCAGCGGGAAGATCTTCGCCAGCGGCAGATCATCGACAATCGGCTGCAGCACATCGACGCCACAACTGACCGCCGGATAGAACTGCGTATAGACGTGATGCCCGGCCACAGCGGCCCCGGCAAGCGCACAGATCACCACCAGCGTCTCGAACACGGTGATGCTGCGACGGCTGCGCATGCCCGCGCCGATGAAGGCGAACAGTGCGATCAGCAGCAATGCATAGCGCTGCAGAATGCACAGCGGGCACGGTGCCTCACCCAAGACGATCTGCATGTACAGCGCACCGCCGATCAACGCCAGGCAGATGATCCCCAGCAGCACCAGATAGCGCCGCTCACGTCCCAACCGCATCGTTTCCTCGCTCATTGCCTTTCCCTTGTAAGTCCATGGTCCAGCCGGCCGGCGGCTGAAATTGTCGCAAGTCTACACCGGGGCAATAAACGATAAAGCGGTTAAGGAATGATTAACCAACAAAGCTTTGTGGCGCGCAGAAGATTCGCGAGCAGGCTCGCTCCCACAATGGATCTGCGTCGGACACAAACTCTGTGAACAATGCAAAACCTGTAGGAGTGAGCCTGCTCGCGATGCAGACGACTCGGTCGTTGACGGCTATTCCAAAGCAGAAGCCGGCCCGAAGAACTCGTAACGGCTCTGTTTCTCCGGCACGCCCAACGCTTTCAGATGCCGCTTGATCGCGCCCATGAACCCTTTCGGCCCGAGGAAGTACGCATCGACATCACGCTGCGCCGGCAACCATTCGCCGAGCAGCTCTTCACTGAGCATGCCGACCTTGTCCGCCGCCGGGCTCACGCCGTCTTCTTCGGCGTAGCAATAGAAGCGCTTGAGCTGTGGATGACGTTCAGCCAGCCCATCGACCCAGTCACGGAACGCGTGGACGCTGCCGTTTCGCGCGCAGTGGATAAAATGCACCGGACGCTCGGTCTCCAACGCCGCTTCCAGCATCGCCAGCGTCGGGGTAATGCCGACACCGCCGCTGATCAGCACCAGCGGTTTGTCGCTGGCCGCCAGGGTGAATTCGCCGGATGGCGGGAACAGTTGAATGCTTGAGCCGACCTGCAGTTGATCATGCAGATAATTCGACGCGCGGCCACCCGGTTCACGCTTGACGCTGATGCGATACTGGCCGTGATTGGCCAGTGCCGACAGCGAATAGTTGCGGCGGATTTCTTCGCCATCGAGGTGCAGCTTCATGCCGATGTACTGACCCGGTTCAGCCGCAAGAATCGGCCCTTTGTCCACCGGCTCGAAGTAGAACGAGGTGATTTCGGCGCTCTCTTGCACTTTCGCCGCGACGATGAACTCCCGCGCACCGCGCCAGCCGCCGACTGCGTGTTCTTTTTGGTCGTAGATCGCGGTTTCCGCACCAATCAGGATGTCGGCCAGTTGCCCGTACGCCGCGCCCCAGGCGCTCATCACTTCGGGCGTAGCGATCTCTTCACCGAGCACTTCGGAAATGGCCCGCAGCAGGCAGGTGCCGACGATCGGGTAGTGCTCGGGCAGAATCTGCAGGGCCACGTGCTTGTTGATGATCTTCGCCACCAGATCGCCCAACTGGTCGAGCTGATCGATGTGCCGGGCATACATCAGCACGCCATTGGCCAAGGCACGCGGCTGATCGCCACTGGCCTGGTGCGCCTGGTTGAACAGCGGGCGTACTTGCGGGTATTCGGAAAGCATCATGCGATAAAAGTGCGTGATCAACGCCTCGCCGCCGCTTTCCAGCAGAGGCACGGTGGATTTGACGATGGCACGATCCTGGACGCTAAGCATAAGGTGACTCCTGCGCTTTCTTGAAAGATTGCTCTGGAGGTATCAGCTTTCGTGCCAACTTATTAATTGTTTAAATTCAATTAGTTGAAACCTACATAGTCATTTCGACACAAATGCACGTATAGTCATCACGACTACACCTTGTCTCTTTGACTACATCACCATGACCGCCAAATCCTTGCTTACCGCCCTGCTGCCTCTGGTCGCCGACCTGTCCCGCGAATTGCCCGAAGGTGAGCGCTACCGGCGTTTGCTCGAAGCCATGCGCGCCTTGTTGCCCTGCGATGCCGCCGCGTTACTGCGTCTGGACGGTGAGTCCTTGGTGCCGCTGGCGGTGGACGGCTTGAGTACCGACACCCTCGGCCGCCGCTTCAAAGTCAGCGAACACCCACGGTTTGAAATTCTGCTGGCCGGCGCCGGTCCGACGCGCTTCGCCGCCGACAGCGAACTGCCCGATCCCTATGACGGATTGGTCGATGGCCTTGACGATCACCTCGAAGTCCACGACTGCCTCGGCTGTCCTTTATTTGTCGATGAGAAACTCTGGGGCCTGATCACCCTTGATGCGCTCGACCCCGAGCGTTTCGAGCCGATCGAACTCGATGCCCTGCAAGCCTTCGCCAGCCTCGCCTCGGCCACGGTCAACGCTGCCGAGCGCATCGAGCGTCTGGCCACCCGCGCCGAAGATGAACATCAGCGCGCCGAGGTCTACCGCCAGGCCAGCGGCCAGCAGCAACGCGAAATGATCGGCCAGAGCAAAGCGCACAAACGTCTGGTGGAAGAGATCAATCTGGTCGGCGGCAGCGACCTGACTGTTCTTATCACCGGCGAAACCGGCGTCGGCAAGGAGCTGGTCGCCCAAGCCATCCACGCCGCTTCCGCCCGCGCCGACAAACCGATCATCAGCCTCAACTGCGCCGCCCTGCCTGACACACTGGTGGAAAGCGAACTGTTCGGCCACGTGCGCGGTGCTTTCACCGGCGCTACCAGCGACCGCCGCGGCAAATTCGAACTGGCCAATGGCGGCACGCTGTTTCTCGATGAAGTCGGCGAGCTGTCGCTGTCGGTCCAGGCCAAATTGCTGCGCGTATTGCAGAGCGGACAGTTGCAACGCCTGGGCTCGGACAAGGAGCATCAGGTTGATGTGCGCTTGATTGCCGCGACCAATCGCGATCTGGCCGAAGAAGTACGCAGCGGTCGCTATCGGGCCGACTTCTATCACCGCTTGAGTGTCTACCCGCTGCGGGTGCCGGCGCTGCGCGATCGCGGCCGCGATGTGTTGCTGCTCAGCGGCTTTTTTCTCGAGCAGAACCGCTCGCGCATGGGCCTTAACAGCCTGCGCTTGACCGGCGATGCGCAAGAGGCGCTGCTGGCGTACACATGGCCGGGGAATGTGCGCGAGCTGGAGCATATGATCGGGCGCAGTGCACTGAAGGCGCTGGGTAATTGCAAGGTGCGGCCGAAAATCCTGAGTCTGAGTGCGGCGGATCTGGATTTGCCGCGTGAGGTTGTGGATAACGTGGTTGTGCCTGTTACCGCAGGCTTGGCCAATGAGATGCCAATGATCGGCGGGGATTTGCGCAGTGCCACTGATGAGTTTCAGCGGCGCCTGATCAGTGCAGCGCTGGAACGTCATCAGGATAATTGGGCGAGTGCGGCGCGAGAGTTGGGGGTGGATCGGGCGAATCTGGGGCGGATGGGCAAGCGCTTGGGCATGAAAAGCTGAAGATTATCGCCAAGTGCCAAAAGCCCCCTCACCCCAGCCCTCTCCCAGAGGGAGAGGGAGCCGATTCGGGAATATTGGAGAACTCCGTCGACCTGAGTGTGATTTACCGAATCCGTAACCTGACCGGCTCCAGTGTGCTAATTGATTCAAACTCTTCGAGTCCATAATCGATTCGATCTTTCAGGTCGATGTATGACGCAGGACACCTCGGTCGGCTCCCTCTCCCTCCGGGAGAGGGCTGGGGTGAGGGGCTTTTGATCTGTGACGACAAACCTAAAGCCCACTCCATTCAAGCCGATAACCCGGCATCAAAGGTTTCTGGCGATTTGCACTCTCGCCCATCCACAGAAGGTTCTTATGTCCTCCACCAAAGCCCGCGCAGATTCACTTTCGCTTCTGCTGTTTACCTTGCGCAGCGGCAAGCTGATGGCGATCAACCTGCTGAAAGTCAGTGAAATCATTCCCTGCCCGCCGCTGACCAAGCTGCCGGAGTCGCACCCGCACGTCAAAGGCATCGCCTCCCTGCGTGGTGCCTCGCTGTCGGTGATCGACCTCAGCCGCGCGATCGGCGAGCGGCCGCTGGAAGATCCCAACGGCGGCTGCCTGATCGTCACCGATGTCAGCCGTTCCAAGCAGGGTCTGCACGTGCAGGCGGTGAGCAAGATCGTCCATTGCCTGACCACCGACATCAGGCCGCCACCGTTCGGCTCCGGCGGTTCGCGTGCCTACATCACCGGCGTGACCTCGGTGGACGGTACGCTGGTGCAGGTGCTGGATATCGAAAAAGTCATCCACAGCATCGCCCCGGCGCAGATCGAAATGGCGCCGACCGACCTGACCATGGAAGACGCCGAAGTCCTCGGCAACGCGCGGATTCTGGTGGTCGATGACAGCCAGGTGGCGCTGCAACAATCGGTGCACACCCTGCGCAACCTCGGCCTGCAATGCCACACCGCGCGCAGTGCCAAGGAAGCCATCGACTGCCTGCTCGATCTGCAGGGCACCGCGCAGCAGATCAACCTGATCGTCTCCGACATCGAAATGTCCGAGATGGACGGCTATGCCTTCACCCGCACGCTGCGCGAAACCCCGGATTTCGCGCACTTGTACGTGCTGCTGCACACCTCGCTCGACAGCGCGATGAACAGCGAAAAGGCCCGACTGGCGGGAGCGAATGCAGTGCTGACCAAGTTCTCCTCGCCGGAACTGACCCAACGTCTGATCGAAGCGGCCAAGCACGTCGCGGCCAACGGGCACTGAGTCTTGGCCGAAGCGTTTTGTTTTCTGCTACGCCGCGACTTGAGTGAAGCGGTGCCGAATATGCAGTGGCCGTTTGGGATTGAGTTGTCCGTCTACCGCAAGGAGCGGGCGCCAGCGCTGCATCAGTTGATGCAACTCGGACATCTGCAGGGTGGCGGTCGAGTACCGCCGCTGGACGAATGGCAGCAGCGGTTTGTCAGCGATCCCGAATACGATCCCTCATTGTGCTTCGTTGCCTGCGATGCCGAGGGTGTGGTTGGCGTGGCGCAGTGCTGGACCAGTGCGTATATCAAGAATCTGGTGGTACACCCGCGAATGCAGGGCCGGGGACTTGGGCGAGCGTTGTTGCTGCATGCTTTCAGCGTCTATCAACAGCGGCGTGAAGGGTTTGTCGATTTGAGGGTTCTGGAGGACAACCTGCGGGCGCGCCGGTTGTATGAAAGTGTCGGGATGTATGTAGTCCGGCGGGAGCTGGTCGTCGAATGATCCACCGCCATCGCGAGCAGGCTCACTCCTACATTTGAAATGCATTCCAA
>NZ_QETJ01000054.1:0-30469 GCF_003105095.1 Pseudomonas sp. NDM
GCGGCTCCGGTTTGCTTCGCTGCACCTACACTCGCTGTGTCCGACTGCGTCGTACGGTCGCTGCGCTCCCACGCCCGGATCAATCCCTCCGCTCAGCCTGCCGACGGGCTCCGAGATCAAGATCAAAAGCTACTCGAGCTTGCGCTCATTGTTTTGAGTGGTGAAAAGCATGCGGTGTCTGGCTTTGGTTTTGTGCTGGATTCGCCCCTCATCGGAACGCCGCCCGCCCAGCCCTCTCCCGAGGGAGAAGGAGCCGATTTGTGAGTTGTTCAAAATCTGCATTCAACTCGGTATCTCAGGTTGGCATACCTCATTCGAACAACCCGGTCAGTCCCCTCTTCCTCTGGGAGAGGGCTAGGGTGAGGGGCTTTTGACCTTCAGGATTTCAGCCATCTCGGTTTACTTGCCCAACCCCGCATTCCCATACAGATAATCCGTTGCCAACGAAGCCAATGTCCTGACCCCAACCACCAGCGCCGATTCATCCACGAAGAATCCCGGATTATGATTCGGCGCGGCTTTGCTCATGTCCTGATCCCGGGGCGTCACTCCGAGAAACACGAACAACCCTGGCGCCTCTTTGGCAAAGAACGAGAAATCCTCCGCACCACCCACCAGCGGACCCTGCACCACATCATCCTTGGCGGCCCACTTCAGGGTCGGCAGCATCTTTTCCGTCAGTGCCGGGTTGTTGATCGTCGGGTCGTACTTTTCGATGATGGTGACGTCGGCTTTGGCGCCGCCGCTTTCGGCGATTTTCTCGATCGTCTGGCGTACGTCGGCATGCAGTTTCTGGCGGATGCCGTAGTCGTAGGAGCGGATCGTGCCGGTCATGTCGAGTGATTCGGGGATGATGTTGTAGCGGGTGCCGCCGTTGATGGTGCCGATGCTGACTACCGAGGGGTAAGAGGAAATGTCGGTGCGACGGCTGACCACGGTTTGCAGGCCGACGATGGTTTGCGCGCCGACGGTGATCGGGTCGATGCCGTCCCACGGGCGGCCGGCGTGGGTTTGTTTGCCGTGGATCTTGATCCGCAGGTCGTCGGAGCTCGCCAGGGTCGGGCCGGGGCGGTAGGCGATCTGGCCGGCGGGAACGCCGGCCCAGACGTGCAGGCCGAACACTGCGTCGGGTTTCGGCGATTTCATCACGCCTTCTTCGACCATCATTTTTGCGCCCCAAGTATTTTTGCCGTCGGGAATGAAATCGCTCGGGCCTTCTTCGGCGGGCTGGAAGTAGAACACCACGGTGCCGGGCAGGGTGTCGCGCATGCCCGTCAGAATTTTCGCGGCGCTGAGCAGGATCGCGGTGTGGGCGTCGTGGCCGCAGGCGTGCATGACGTCGACTTCCTTGTCGAGATACGTGCCTTTGGCTTTCGAAGCGAACGGCAAGTCGGAGACTTCCTTGACCGGCAGCGCGTCCATGTCGGCGCGCAGGGCCACGGTCGGGCCGGGCAGGGCGCCTTTGAGAACGGCGACGACGCCGGTGCGGGCGACGCCGGTTTTCACTTCCAGGCCCATGGCTTGCAGCTGTTTGGCGACCAGCTCAGCGGTGCGTTTTTCGGTGTTGCCGAGCTCCGGATGAGCGTGAAGGTCGCGGCGGGTTTCCAGCAGCTCCGGTTCAAGCTTTTGCGCCTGCTCGGCGATCTGTGTGCGGGCGCTGTCCATCGTCGCGGCGCCGGCGTGGCTGGCGACCAGCGTGAGCAAAAGGCTCTGGGCAATGCGCGTCAGGTGCATGGGGTTCTCCTTGATTATTGTTGTCGGGTTTCCTTGCCTGTGACAAAGGCTCTGCACGCAAGTGCGATCGGTTCAGGAACGCGCCACGCGGTCCGACAGATTTACCTCTGAGCCTGAAGTTTTTAACGAAAACTCCTACCGCTTTATCAGTTCCGTCCGGCGTGACAGATAAAACCCGGGCGATAACTATGTACCGCACCGCGCAACATTCATTTCCATAAATTTCTCCAAGTGCCGGTCACGTTATTGGCTATTCGACATTAACGGTGACCGGTCAGAGCGATAAACCCAATGTCCCTGGAGGATTTATAAATGCAGCGTAATGGATTAACGCTTCCGCCGATTGTTGTGCGTCCGGATAAACAAGATGAGTACTTACATTATTTAGGTGCAGGAGACGGCTCGGGACCAGGTATCAACGTTGCACCCTTGGGTGAAATACTCGATATGGAAAGTATTTACAAAGATACTTCCAGAAACATTGCTCAGGTCATCGAACTTGAACTGGCAGAAGTACGGGCAGCAGGTGATCAAAGTGTCTTGCCTCCTTTGGATGCGCTGGCGCGGGAGATGCGTTTCAGGGAGTCGCTGATCGCCAGAAAATTTGGCGCGCTTCTGGTGGCCAAGGACGTGGCCATCCAGCGTTTCGGCCACGACCAGGTTGAAACCTTTTTCAACGGGGGGCGCTTACCGCAAGTCAATCGGCGAGGCGGCAACGTCAGCGTAAGGCAGGCATACAGCGCCTTGTTCAATGCCAAGTTGCTGGTCGAAGGCATTGGCGTATTGAACAGCCAGTCGGCCACGGTCAAGGGCATGATTGCTGTGGTGCAAGCGCAGGAAGCCGAGCGGATCGCTCAAGAGCAGGCGCGGTTGGCGGCGGAACACGCCCGGCAGGTTGCACAGGAACAGGCCCGCGTTGCTCAGGAGCAGGCGCGGCGGCTGGCGGAAGAACTGGCGCGGCAGGCCGCCGCCAATGAACTCAGGCGGCTTGAAGAAGAACAGGCACGCTTGGCGGCTGAAGCACTGGAGCGCAAGCGTGCCGAGGAACAGGCGGCGCTTGAGGCTGAAGCCGAAGCACGCAGGGTGGCTGAGGAAAAGCGCCGGCAGCAAACCCCCGGTGGGCACAATAGCCCATTGCTCTTTCAGGGCAATATCAGCCACGCCCAACTGGTATTTGCGACCTCGGGTGGGGCGGTTGCGATTGCCGACAGCCTAATGGCGGGTCTTGCCGCATCGATTCGCTCGGCCGTTGCCGGTTTGTCGGGGCTTGCTGCTGGCACAGCGTCCGGACTGATGGTGGGGGTGAGTGCGTTCGTCTACTCGCCGGTGTTGGGCAATGGTGAGCTGCCTGAACGCTTTCTGCTCAGCCTTCCGTTGGCAGATCTGCTGCCCGGTCCGTTGCCTGATCTGAACACGCTGGCGAACGAAAGAGCACGACTGAATCTGCCGGTGCGTTTGAGCACCCGGCCACTGACGGGATCTCTCGCCGAACTGCTTGTCGTTCCGGTAGCGGGGACAAAACTGCCTTCCGGCGTTCGCTTGATCGCAGCTGGCTACAACGCTGGGGATGACACTTACAGCGCGACGCTCACCGACGTTCCACCTACAAGCGCGGTCTGGACGCCAGCGGTAACGCCGGCAGACAGTTCAACGCTGTTCCCCATCGGAAATCCGGCCCCACCGCGCTACATCGGCGGCAACCTGGTGCCGATCGAAGGGCGGATCGACGCTTATCCGGGTCGGGGTAACATTCGTTTCGACGACTTCATTCTGGTCTTCCCCCCGGAAACGGGTCTGCCCCCGCAGTACGTCATGTTCCGGGATCGACGCAATGATCCAGGGGTGGCGAGTGGTTATGGAGCGCCGGTTGCGGGTGGATGGCTAGGGGCGGCTTCGCAGGGCGATGGAGCGCCAATCCCATCGCAAATTGCTGATCAGTTAAGAGGTCGTCAGTTCAACAGTTTCAGAGCATTCAGAGAAACGTTCTGGAAAGCTGTTTTCAATGACGAAAAGTTGGCCGACTTGTTTAATGCGACAAGTTTGAACGAAATGAAAAAAGGCAAAGCACCGATAGTTAGGGTGAGCGATTCAGCAGGAGCAAGAGTGAAATACGAACTGCATCATAAGGTCGGCTTGGCAGAGGGAGGAGATTTATATAATGCTGACAACATAAATATCGTTACCCCGAAGGCGCATGTTGAAATTCATAAAGGGCTTTGATATGAGATCGATACAGGATATGAGAGAAGAAGATTTTCTTGAGTTTGTCAGGAAAATATATGATTCCGGTTTTACCACAGAGAAGCAGCAAATTGCTGCGATTCTTGAGTTCTCCCGGCTAGTTGAACATCCTTCTGGTTATGATTTGATTTACTACCCAGAGGAGGGTAAGGATGGGCCTGAAAATGTTGTCCTGGAGGTAAAAAACTGGCGCTCCGCTAACGGTAAGCCCGGTTTCAAAGACAATTGAAAAATAAGCCCTCTATTGGTTTTATCTTCCAATAGGGGGCCATCTCTCTTCAGCTTTCCTTTTTGATTTCCACTCCAGGCGTAATCACCTGCACACTCATCCGCGGTGTCGCCAGATCCAGCCCCGCCTCATCCAGTTGCCTTTTCAGCGACAAGTTGAACGCTCGGGAAACCTCCCACTGTTTGATCGGCGCAGTCTTGAAGCGTGCGCGCAGGATCGCGCTGCCGGATTCGAAACTTTCCACGCCCTGGATTTCCAGAGGCGACCAGATGTTGCGGCGTTGCAGCGGATCGCTGCGCATCTTCTGGCCGACGTCGCGCATCAGCTTGATCGCGTCGTCGATTTCCATGTTGTACGGCACGGCAACGCGGAAGATCGCGTAGCCGAATTCCCGCGAGTAGTTCTTGATGCTTTTGATTTCGCTGAACGGGATGGTGTGGACGATACCGTCGATGTCGCGCAGGCGGACGGTGCGGATGGTCAGCCCCTCTACAGTGCCGAGGTGGCCGCCGACGTCGACGTAGTCGTCGATTGCCAGCGAGTCCTCGATGATGATGAACAGGCCGGTGATCAAGTCAGCGACCAGCGACTGCGCGCCGAAACCGATCGCCAGACCGATCACACCGGCACCGGCGAGCAGTGGCGTGACGTTCATGCCCATGTTCGCCAACGCGACGATCAGCGCGATGATGAAAATCGCCACGAACAGCACGTTGCGGATCAGCGGCATCATCGTCTGCGCGCGGGCGTTGGCCAGGCCTTTGCGCGAGCGGGTGAGGGCGTGGTGCACGGCGGTGTCGGCGAGGATCCAGATCAGCCAGGAGAAAATCAGCGTGCCGATCAGGCTGAACAGTCTGACGCTGATGTCATGGCCATCACCTTCGGCGAACGCGATCAGCGAATGGCCCCAGACACGCAGGCCCAACTCGATGAAGATCAGCCACACCAGCAAATGCGCGAGGGTATAGAAGAAGTTCTTCAGGCGCTCCGAGTACAGCGCATGGCGTTTCGGCCCGCGTTGCGGCTTCAACGAATGACGACGCACGAGGCCGTTGATGACCATGCACAACACCAGCAGAACCGTGCAGATCAGCGACTGCCGCAGCGCGGTGCTGGTGTCGCCGGCGGAGACGAACGTGGCGAACAGCGAGATGCCGACCAGCACCAGCGCCGGCACGTACCAGAAGGTGCCGAGGATCTCGATGGTGTCGCTGAGGGCGCGGCGGGTCAGGCGGCGCGACAGTGGCTGGTTGCGGATCAGGTGCGCGATCGGCCGGCGGAATCGCAGAATGAACAGGCCGGTCGACAGTGCCGCGAGTACGTTGGCGGTGGTCGCTGCAGTGTGGGCCAGATGCACGCCCAGGCTTTCCACCAGACGCGGATCGCTCAGCGCTTCACCGAACGCAGCAAAGCTGCCGATCAGCCACAGTGGCCGGAACGCCTGATGACGAAGAATGTACAGCGCGCGATGGCGGTGCGGGCCGTCGAGCAGAGAGAAGGCAATCACGCAGATCGCCGAGAAACAGGTGCCCACCACCAAGGCATACGCCAGCACCATTGCCAGGCTCTTGCCCAGCGATGACGGCAGCACGTAGCTCATGTAGACCGTCATCACCAACGCGATCAGCCACGGCCCGAGCTTGCGCAGGGCGAAACGCAGCATGTCGAGGGCCTTGGGGTGTTGCGGCAGTTCTTCGGTAAGGCCGAAGCGCATACGGACGCGGTGGCCAAGCCAGATCAGCGCAGCGGCGAGCAGGCTCCAGACCATCAGGATCACGGCGAAGCCGAAGATGATCGGCAGCCATTCATTGGCCGGCAGCAGCTTGCTGGTCAGTTCGTCCTTGGCCAGGTCGAATTCGTTGGACCAGCGGGTGAGCGGGCTGTCGGCGCCGGAAAACTGTTTTTCGAAGTTGGCGAGGGTGCCACCGATCAGGCCCAGCACGCCTTCTTCCGGGGTGGCCTGGGCCTTCTTCGTGGCGTCGCGCAGCTTCTTCAGATCGCTGAGCAACTGTGCGCGTTGCTTATCGTTTTCCAGTGACTTGATCACTTCGTCCAGCGACTGGCCGAGGGGTTCCTGGGCTTCGGGCTGCGGCTTGGAAGTGTTGAGCAGGCCGGGCAGACCGACCGCTTGCGCGGGCGCCAGCGGCAGCAGCGTCATGATCAAGACAAGCAACAGACCGGGTACAGCAAAAAGACGAGCGAACACCAGAAGACAACCTCGCGATAGGCGGATGCGCTGGAGTGTACGAGGCCCTCCGGCGCAATGCGAGCCGGGCGCGGTCATTCGTTGAGTTTGGCGAGGATCTTGTAGACCACGGTGGCGAGGATCATCAGCATGCCGATCCACATGGCCAACACCCCGGCGTTCTTGTCACGGAAGTTGAAGCCGATGGCCAGCAGGATCATTCCGCTGAGGATGGGAATGAGCATGGCGTGGAAGGAGGACATCGAGATCATGGAGACTGCCTTGTCTGGTGGGATCCGTTGAGTCTAGGCAGGTTTTCGAGGCGCGGTGTGATGTGGCTCAGGAATGCATCAAGTCAGAGAGGATTCTGCTGCCTGCACAGGCGCTTTCGCGAGCAGGCTCGCTCCCACAGGTTGGAATGCTACTCAATGTGGGAGCGAGCCTGCTCGCGAAGTTTTTCAGCCTTTACGGCAACTCACGACTGGCATAAAACGCGCTGAGCACTTTCACCAGATGCGCCAGGTCATGGCTGCCGCACAGCTCGCGGATCGAGTGCATGGCAAAGGTCGGCAGACCGATGTCGACGGTGCGAACCCCCAGGTGGCTGGCGGTGATCGGGCCGATGGTCGAGCCGCAGCCCATGTCGCTGCGCACCACGAAACTTTGCACCGGGACTTCTTCAGCCATGCACAGATGGCGGAAGAAACCGGCGGTTTCGCTGTTGGTGGCGTAGCGCTGGTTGCTGTTGACCTTGATCACCGGGCCGGCGTTGAGTTTCGGGCCGTGATTGGCGTCGTGTTTTTCCGCGTAGTTGGGATGCACGCCGTGGGCGTTGTCGGCCGACACCAGCAGGGATTTCTGGATGGTGCGGACAAACTCGTCACCTTCCGGCAGCAGGCGGCGCAAAGTCTGCTCGAGCATCGGGCCATCGGCACCGCAGGCCGAGCAGGAACCAACTTCTTCGTGGTCGTTGCACACCAGCACGCAGGTTTCGTCGGTCTCGGCGGTGAGCAAGGCTTGCAGGCCGGCGTAGCACGACAGCAGGTTGTCGAGACGCGCACCGGCAATGAAATCACCGTTCAGACCGATGACCGCTGCGCTTTGCGTGTCGTAGAAACTCAGCTCGTAATCGAGCACGACGTCGGCATTCAGGCCGTGTTCGCGGGCCAGTTGATCGGTGAGCACGGCGCGGAAATCGACGCGCTCGTCACCGGCAAATTGCGCGAGGATCGGCGGCAGTTCGGTCTGCGCGTTGATCGCCCAGCCCTGATTGGCTTCCCGGTTGAGGTGAATGGCCAGGTTGGGAATGATCGCGATCGGTGCCTTGAAGTCGATCAACTGGCTCTCGACCTTGCCGTCACGGCGGAAGGTGACGCGGCCGGCCAACGACAGATCGCGATCAAACCACGGCGCCAGCAACGCGCCGCCGTAGACTTCAACGCCCAGTTGCCAGAAGCCCTGACGCTGCAGTTCCGGCTGTGGCTTGACCCGCAGGCACGGGCTGTCGGTGTGGGCGCCGACCAGGCGGATACCGTCGTGCAGTGGCGAGTTGCGGCCCATTTTGATCGCGACGATCGAGGAGTCGTTGCGGGTGACGTAATAGCGGCCGTTGGCCTCGGTGGACCATGGCTCGCGCTCGTCGAGGCGCACATAACCGGCGGCCTCCAGACGCTGCACGAGGCTGGCGGTAGCGTGAAACGGGGTAGGAGAGGCCTTGAGAAAGTCGATCAGGCCCTGGTTCAACTCTGCGCGCATAAGAAACTCCAGACAGCAATGGGCGGGAGTTTAACGTATTGGCCGGGGAATTGAATCCAATGCAGATCCCTGTAGGAGTGAGCCTGCTCGCGATAGCACTGTGTCAGTCAACTGATACTTATCTGACACACCCCTATCGCGAGCAGGCTCACTCCTACATTAAATCGTTGTGGCCGATCAGAACGGGGCGGGGCACTCGAAGCGCAGGCGTTCGCCGGTTTGCGGGTGGGTGAAGCTGAGCATGCTGGCGTGCAGGCACAGCCGCGGCCAGGCCGCCAGCGCTTGCTCGTGGGCGTAGAGCCCGTCACCCAGCAGCGGATGGCCGATCGACAACATGTGCACGCGCAATTGATGGGAGCGACCGGTGATCGGTGTCAGCTCAACGCGACACCAGTCACCGCAACGCTCCAGCACACGCCAGAAAGTCAGCGCATGCTTGCCGAATTCATGGTCGACCACATGGCGCGGCTTGGTCGGTGGGTCATAACGCAGGGGCAGGTCGATGCTGCCGCTGTCCGGTTCCGGCTGACCCCAGGCCAGAGCGGTGTAGGCCTTTTCGGTTTCGCGGTCATGAAACTGCCGCGACAGCTCGCGATGGGTGTCGGCATCACGGGCCAGCAGGATGATGCCGGAGGTTTCCCAGTCCAGGCGATGGACGATGCGCGCTTCCGGGTAGCCGTTTTCCTGCAGACGGGTAATCAGGCAGTCCTTGTTGTCGTCGGCACGGCCGGGAACCGAGAGCAGCAGGGTCGGTTTGTCGACCACCAGAACGGCGGCGTCCTCGTGGATGATGCGGATGTTGGACAGCGGCATTAAAACAGCCTCGTAACAAATGCCAACGGCGGTTCAGGGCCATTCCCGCATGGGGATGGCCCTGAACCGCCGTCGTTCCTGCCGGACCGACTCAGCGATCAGGCAGGGTGATGTTGAGTTCCAGAATCGAGCAACTGCCCTGGCTTTCCAGTGCCACGTGTACGTCGTCGTTGCCGATGTTGACGTACTTGCGGATCACGTCGACCAGTTCCTTTTGCAAGGCTGGCAGGTAATCCGGCGTGCTGCGCTGGCCGCGCTCATGCGCCACGATGATCTGTAGACGCTCTTTCGCTACCGAGGCGGTACTTGGCTTTTTGTTGGCACGAAAGAAGTCAAAAAGGTTCATTACCTACCTCCAAACAGGCGCTCGAAGAATCCCTTCTTCTCGACATCGAGGAATCGGTGGGCTTTTTCTTTGCCCAGCAGGCGGTCGACGGTATCGCTGTAAGCCTGACCGGCATCGCTCTGGTCGTCGAGAATTACCGGCACGCCCTGGTTGGAAGCCTTGAGCACTGCCTGGGATTCCGGGATGACGCCGAGCAGGGTTACCGAGAGGATTTCCTTGACGTCTTCAACGCCGAGCATCTCGCCCTTTTCAACGCGCTCCGGGTGGTAGCGGGTGATCAGCAGGTGTTCCTTGATCGGGTCTTCGCCACGTTCGGCGCGACGCGATTTGCTCGCCAGCAGGCCGAGCATGCGGTCCGAGTCACGAACCGAGGAGACTTCCGGGTTGGTCACGACGATCGCTTCATCGGCGAAGTACATGGCCAGGTGCGCACCTTTCTCGATGCCCGCCGGGGAGTCGCAGACGACGAACTCGAATTGTTCCTTGAGCTCCATCAGGACTTTTTCCACGCCTTCGACGGTCAGCGCGTCTTTGTCGCGGGTCTGGCTGGCCGCCAGTACGTAGAGGTTTTCCAGGCGCTTGTCTTTGATCAGCGCCTGTTGCAGGTTGGCTTCGCCGTTCACGACGTTGACGAAGTCATACACCACGCGGCGCTCGCAACCCATGATCAGGTCGAGGTTACGCAAGCCCACGTCGAAATCGACGATCACTGTTTTGTGGCCGCGCAGAGCGAGACCGGTACCGATAGCGGCGCTGGTGGTGGTCTTACCCACACCACCCTTGCCGGATGTAACCACGAGAATCTTGGCCAAGGTGTTTCACCCCTAAGGAAGAAGGACTGTTCAGCCCCTGAAAAACATCTCTTGAAAACTACTGCAGTCGGACAGCCTTGGCTGGAATTTGGCTTTGGGCCTTTTTCCTACTTCGTTTGAGCCGTTTTCGCTACGTTTTAGAGATGCTTGGAAAATGCGGCAGTATCCGTTAAAGCCGAATGATGTTCAACACGTCGCCCGACAGGCTGACCTGGACGCCCGAGCCCCACATCGGATCGCGACGCAGATCCTCGGAAACCTTGTAATGGCCGGCGATGGAGATCAGTTCAGCGCTCAATTGCTGACAGAAAATCCGTGCCTTGGTGTCACCTTTGACGCCGGCCAGTGCACGGCCGCGCATCGGGCCGTATACATGGATGTTGCCATCGGCGAGAAGTTCCGCCCCCGGACTGACCGAGGAGACCACGACCAGATCGCCACCCTGGGCGTATATCTGTTGGCCACCACGTACTGGCGTAGTGATCACGCGGGTCGGTTTGACGGTCGGCTCAGGCGGTTTTTCCGGCTTCTTTTTGACCTCGACTTCCGGCGTCTCCAATGGGCGCTCGCGGGCGCCGGAGGGTGGCAGCACGGGAATGTCGATGGCGATGGCGGCGGCGATGTCTTCGATGCGGCTGGCACGAATCGCCAGGGTGCGCAGGCCATGCTGGCGGCAGACGCGCATCAGCCCCGGCAGGTCGACTGCGCCCTGGTTCGGCGGCAGTTTGTCCAGCGCCAGAACCAGCGGTGCATTGCTGAAGAAATTCGGCGCCTGGGCGACTTTGGCGGCCAATTGCCGATCGAGGCTTTCGAGGTCGTTACGGGCCAGTTCCAGCACAGTGATGGCCAGCATGCTGCCCTTGAGCTGGAATACGGGATCTTGGTCTAACGGGTCGGTTTGGCTCATGTCGGCATACAACGGCTTGTCACTAAAAGTGCCGAGACTTATAACGAGAACGCCCGCGAGCCGCAAGCCGGGTCGAACGATGTAGAATGCGCGGCCACTGTATTTACGGAAGCTTTAATGGATCGCCCGCGTTTTCGAAAAGCATATCTTGCTCCGCGCTTCTGGCCGCTCTGGTGCGGCCTGGGGCTTTTGTGGCTGATCGTGCAGTTGCCGTATCCGGCGCTGCTGACCATCGGTCGAGTTTTGGGTGCGTTGATGTATCGCGTCGCCAGTGACCGGCGGACCATCGCCCGGCGCAATCTGGAATTGTGCTTCCCGGAGAAATCCGCCGCCGAGCGCAAACGCCTGCTCAAGGAAAACTTCGCCTCCACCGGCATCGCCTTCTTCGAAATGGCGATGAGCTGGTGGTGGTCGCGCGAACGTCTGGCGAAACTGGCGCATGTCGAAGGCCTTGAACATCTGCAGAAGGCCCAGCGCGAAGGCAAGGGCGTGATCCTCATGGCTGCGCATTTCACCACCCTGGAAATCGGCGCCGCGCTGCTCGGCCAGCAGCACACCATCGATGGGATGTACCGCGAGCACAAAAATCCATTGTTCGACTTCGTTCAGCGCCGTGGCCGCGAGCGACACAATCTGGATTCGCTGGCCGTGGAGCGCGACGACGTGCGCGGGATGCTCAAGCTGCTGCGCTCGGGCCGGGCGATCTGGTACGCACCGGATCAGGACTACGGCGCCAAGCAGAGCATCTTCGTGCCGCTGTTCGGTATTCAGGCCGCCACTGTCACCGCAACGACCAAATTTGCCCGCCTGGGCAAGGCGCTGGTGGTGCCGTTCACCCAGGAACGGCTGGCCGATGGCAGTGGTTATCGGCTGGTGATCCATCCGTCACTGGAGGATTTTCCCGGCGAGAGCGAAGAGGCCGATTGCATCAGGATCAATCAGTGGGTCGAGAGCGCCATGCGTGCCTGCCCCGAGCAGTATCTGTGGGCGCATCGGCGCTTCAAGAGCCGCCCGCCGGGCGAGCCGAAGCTTTATCCCAAGCGCCGTTGATTCACCCGTCCTGACAAGCATCCCGGAGTGTTGCGATGAGTCCTGCTGAACCGGTCACAGGTTTGATTCTTTCCGGCGGCGGGGCCCGGGCGGCGTATCAGGTCGGGGTGCTGGCGGCGATTGCCGAGCTGCTTCCGCCCGGCGCGGACAATCCGTTTCCGGTGATCGTCGGCACCTCGGCCGGGGCGATCAATGCGGTCAGCCTGGCCAGTGGCGCCACGGATTTTCGCGCCGCCATCGAACGCCTGACCCAGTTCTGGCAAGGCTTTCGCAGCCATCGCGTATTGCGCAGCGACTGGCCCGGAGTCATCCATCAAGCCAGCCGTTTCGTCAGCCACAGCCTGCTCGGCCTCGGTCGACAAATGCCGGTGGCGCTGCTCAACAGTTCGCCACTGCGCGAACTGCTCGAGGAAAAACTGCACCTGCCCGGCATCGCCGAATCCATCGCGCGCAAGCAACTGCATGCAGTAGCGGTGACTGCGTTCGGCTACGAGTCGGGACAAGCGGTGACGTTCTATCAGGGTGGCGGCACCATCGACGCCTGGCTGCGGCATCGACGCATTGGCATGCCGACCCAACTGTCGGTCGATCACTTGTTGGCCAGTTCGGCGATCCCGCTGTTGTTCGCGCCGGTGAAAATCGGTGAGGAATATTTTGGTGACGGCGCGGTGCGTCAGTCGGCGCCGATCAGTCCGGCGTTGCACCTGGGCGCCAGTCGCGTGCTGGTGGTGGGCGTCAGCGGCAACCCGCGCGGCCTCGATCCGCAGCAGCCGCTGGAGCGCGCCTACAGCGGCCAGCAACCGACGCTGGCGCAGATCGGCGGGCACATGCTCAACAGCACGTTCATCGACAGTCTGGAGAGCGACATCGAATTGCTGCAACGGCTCAACCAATTCAGTCATTTGCTCCCGGCCGGCACGCCAACCCGCGCGCTGGGTGTGGCGCCGGTGGAGGTGCTGGTGATTGCGCCGAGTCAGCCGATCGATGAGATCGCGGCACGCCATCGCCAGGAATTGCCAGCGGCGTTGCGTTTGTTTCTGCGTGGGCCGGGAGCGACCAAGACGAGTGGGGCAGGGGTGTTGAGTTATCTGCTGTTCGAGGCGGGGTATTGCAGCGAGTTGATCGAGTTGGGGCGGCGGGATGCGTTGGCCAAGCGCGAGGAGCTGTGCCGGTTTCTGCGGATATCCGAAGCAGTAGCTCCCGCCTGAAATCCGCGGTGAGGCCTTCGCAAGCAGGCTCGCTCCCACATTGGAACTCGGTCGAATGTGGGAACGAGCCTGCTCGCGAAGCTTTTGAGGTCAGAAGTGGAACTTCACCAGGAAGCTCGTGGTGCTCTGATCGGTCTTGAAGTACTGGCTGTCCTTGATCCCGTACTTGTCCGACCAGTAGTCGTATTCGACACCGACATACAACTGCTTCTCGCCGAAATTCAGCGCCTTGCCCAGGTCGTATTTGACCTGCGGGTTGAAGTGCAGGTTGGCGTGGTAGTCGCCTTTGGAGTTGGAGTCGTTGTCGACCACCCAGTCCATGAAGCCGTCGATGAGGATGTTCGATTTGCCCACCGGGATGGTGTAGGACCAGACGGGGGTGATCTGCCAGACATTGTCACCGGCGCGGGCGCCCTGGGTGTGACGCTGGTAGAAGTTCAGCTGGAAGTAATCGAAGCCCGGAATCGCCAGGTCGAAGCCTGGACCGATCAGGTAGGCCTCGGTATCGCCTTCACCGAATTCGTAGGTCATGGCGACCAGGACGTCCTTGACCGGGCCGAACTCGATCTTCTGGTCGAGCACCTTGCCTAGCGAGATGCGTGGGCTGCATTCACCGTAGTAGGTATTCGGACCGTTGCTGAAGTCTTTGCCACCGTTATAGAAGATCTTGTCGAAGAAGAAGAAATTATCCCCGTACGTCCACGCATCGGCGTGTTCGAAAGTCACGGTCTGCTGAATGCGCGGGTTGACCTGGAAGTCCTTGCCATACAGGTAGGTCAGGCTGTTGTTCTGCCACTGCAGCAGGCCTTCGGCCATCGCCTGGCCGCCAGCGAACATCGATCCGGCCAGCATCAGGCTGGTGCACATGCGTTTCATTCGGTTGCTCCCAAAAATAGGTGTTCCACGTTATTTTTTTAAGTTCGGCGCTCTGATGTGGCGCCTTTTTTCGTACCGCAAATTTCATCCGATCGGTCAGCTTTGGATGCTGGTAGCAAAAGCTGCGCCAAGGCTTTCGAAAAACCAAAAAACGCCCGTTCGGCTGCTGAAAAACAGTCGACGAGCGTGTTTTCGGGAGGCCTCAGGACTGACCGTGGCCGGGATAAGTTGGCTTTTCGGTCAGAAATTGAATCCGGGCTTTTTTTTACAGCGAATGCGGAAGGCCGCGGAGAATACTGACTCCTCGGCCAGCGCTCAAGTGCCCCGCAACAGAGCACCGACAACAGGCATGGCGCACGGTTGCGGGCCATCTCAGAAGTGCACCTTCAGCAGCAGGCTGGCGGTGTTCTGGTTGGTGTCGAAGGTATGGGTGTTCTCGATGCCGTATTTGTTCTTCCAGTAGCTGTATTCGGTGCCGACGTACACCTGCTTCTGGCTCCAGCCCAGGGCTTTGCCGAGGTCGTATTTGATCTGCGGATTGATGTGCAGGTTGGCGTGGTAAGTGCCGCGCGAGTTCTCGTCATTGTCGACGACCCAGTCGAGGTAGCCGTCGATCAGCACATCGGAATTGCCGAGCGGGAAGCTCCACGACCACGCGGGGGTGATCTGCCAAACGCCATCGCCGGGGCGCGGGCCTTCGGTGTGGCGGCGGAAAATGTTCAGCGTGAAGTAGTTGAAACCGGGCACTTTCAGGTCGAAGCCGGGGCCGATCAGGTAGGCCTCGCTTTCGCCTTCGCCGTACTCGTAGGTCATCGCCAGCAGCACGTCCTTGATCGGGCCGAACTCGAGCTTGCGGTCGAGGATCTTGCCGAAGGACAGGCGCGGGGTGAACTCGCCGTAGAAGGTGTGCGGGCCTTTGTTCGCATCTTCCTTGCCGTTGTAGAAGATCTTGTCGACGAACAGAAAGTTGTCGCCGTACTTCCATTTGTCGGCGTGTTCGAAGGTGACTGTCTGCTGGTACGACGGGTTGATCGCGAAATTCTTGCCGTACAGGTAGCTGAGGCTATTGCTCTGCCACACCAGCAGATCGCCGGCCATGGCCTGACTCGCGGCCAGCAGGCCGCCACTCAACAGAACGTTGCCTTGCGTGCGGATCATCTGTTGCTCCCTTTTGTTTTTATTTTCAAGGCACAGAGTTGCGATCCCTTTGGAGGAGTGAGCCTGCTCGCGATAGCGGGATTACATTCAACAAATCAGTTGACTGAAAAGACGCAATCGCGAGCAGGCT
Source organism: Pseudomonas sp. NDM (assembly GCF_003105095.1). Taxonomy (NCBI): domain Bacteria; kingdom Pseudomonadati; phylum Pseudomonadota; class Gammaproteobacteria; order Pseudomonadales; family Pseudomonadaceae; genus Pseudomonas; species Pseudomonas sp. NDM. Next base: position 15,445 of record NZ_QETJ01000054.1, read on the forward strand.
CACTCCTACAGGGGGAATTGGTGAGGCTGTCAATGAGCATGGCAATCGTTGATCGCCGCACGCTCCTTGCCGCCGAGGATGTTGAACAGCAGGTTCAGGGTCAGCGCGCTGAGGGTGGCCATGGCGATGCCGCTGTGGGTGATCGGGCTCATCCACATCGGCAGATGAGCGAAGAATTCCGGACGCACCACCGGGATCAGGCCCATGCCGATGCTCACCGCGACCAGCAACTGATTGCGCCGGTCACCGATGTCGGCTTCTTGCAGGATCTTGATGCCAGTGGCCGCGACCATGCCGAACATCGCAATCGCCGCGCCGCCCAACACCGCCGGTGGAATCGATGCCACCAGAAATGCCGCTTTCGGCAGCAGGCTGAGGACGATCAGCAGACCGCCGGCGACGATCGTCACCGAACGGCAGCGCACGCCGGTCATCTGCACCAAGCCGATGTTCTGCGCGAACGAGGAGTGGGTGAAGGTGTTGAAGAAACCGGCGAAGAACGACGCGCCGGCATCGCACAGCAAGCCGCGACGGAGCATGCGCGGGCAGACTTCCTGGCCGGTGATCTTGCCCAGCGCGAGGAACATCCCGGTGGACTCGACGAAGATGATCACCACCACCAGACACATCGACAGAATCGGCGCGAGCTCGAACTTCGGCATGCCGAAATGCAGCGGGGTGACAAACTGAATCCACGGTGCGCTGGCCATGCCACTGAGGTCGACCATGCCGATCACGCCGCACAATACGTAGCCCAGGCACATGCCGATCAGCACGGAAATGTTCACCCAGAATCCGCGCATGAAGCGGTGGACCAAAAGGATGGTGGCCAACACCAGCGCAGCGATGGCCAGATAAATCGGCGAACCGAATTGGGCGGCGTCGACACCGCCACCGGCCCAGTTCACGGCCACGGGGAACAGTGATAAACCGATCGAGGTGATGACCGTACCGGTGACGAGCGGCGGGAAGAAACGCACGACCTTGGACATGAACGGTGCGATCAGCATGCCGAAGAAACCGGCGGCGATCGTCGCACCGAAGATGCCTTGCAGACCGATACCGGGCATGCCGGCCATGGCGACCATGCTGCCGACCGCGGCGAAACTGGCGCCCATCATCACCGGCATACGAATGCCCATCGGGCCGATGCCGAGCGACTGCACGATGGTGGCAATCCCGGCGACCAGCAGATCGGCGTTGATCAGGAAGGCGATTTCTTCACGACTCAGGCCAGCGGCCTGTCCGATGATCAGCGGCACCGCGATGGCACCGCCGTACATCAGCAGAACATGTTGCAGACCGACCAGGATCAGTTGCAAAAGGGGCAAACGCTGAATGGCGGGTGCGTCGGGGATGCGCGCTTTGGACAGCTCGGACATGCAACACCTCGGATCTTTTTTATTCTTGTGATTAACAGCTGCCGGGTTGCTCACAGCTGTTTATTTGCATCAGGTCTTATGGCGAGGGAGCTTGCTCGCGCTGGGGCGCGAAGCGGCCCTCTCTTCAGAAGAGCAGGGCCTGCTGCGCAGTCCAGCGGGAGCAAGCTCCCTCGCCACAAAAGCCTGCTTTTACACAGGCTGTTGTGTGGCTTAGTTGGTCTGCGCTCCCTGGGCAATCCAGGCACCGATCAGGTCACGTTCCTGCTGGGTCATCTGGGTGATGTTGCCCAGTGGCATGATCTGCGTGGTGATGGCTTGCGCCTGAATGCGCGCGGCGTTCTGGCGGATCTGCTCGGGGGTGTCGAACATCACCCCGGCCGGGGCTGCGCTGAACAACGGACTGGTCGGTTTGGACGAATGGCACACCGTGCAACGCTCTTGAATCACGTTGTGCACTTTGTCGAAACCGGGTCCGGCATTCGAGGCTTGTGCCGGGGCGGTTGCAGGTGCTGCGGGTGCAGCAGGGGTCGCCGCTTCAGCCGGTTTTGCACCACCGCCCAGTGCCGTTTCCGGCAGCGGTTGGTATTCGATTTTGGCTGGCGCCTTGGCCACTTCAGGTGCGTTCGACATCGGCGTCGGGCCGGTGACGTAGGCCAGGCTGATCATGCCCACCGCTGCGACCGGCAGGGTCCAGGCAAACTTGTGGCTGTCGTGACGGGTGTTGAAGTAGTGACGCACCAACACCGCCAACACCGCGATCCCGGCCAGGATCAACCAGTTGTACTGGCTGCCGTAGGTGCTTGGGAAGTGGTTGCTGATCATGATGAACAGCACCGGCAGGGTGAAGTAGTTGTTGTGCCGCGAACGCAGCAGACCCTTGGCCGGCAGTGCCGGATCCGGCGTGCGGTTCTCGGCGATCGCCGCGACCAGTGCCCGTTGTGCCGGCATGATGATGCGGAACACGTTGCCGACCATGATGGTGCCGATGATCGCGCCGACGTGCAGGTACGCACCCCGACCGCTGAACACTTTGCTGAAGCCATAGGCCGCGGCAATGATCAGGACAAACAGGATGAAGCCGAGCAGGGCGGGCTTCTTGCCCAGGGCCGAATCGCAGAGGAAGTCGTAGACGAACCAGCCGACGATCAGCGAGCCGATACCGATGGCCACGCCTTCAGGACCGCTGAGGCCGCTGCCGGGTGCCACGAGGTAGAGCACCGGGTTGGAGTAGAACACCACGCAGAGCAGCGCGATCCCCGACATCCAGGTGAAGTAGGCTTCCCACTTGAACCAGTGCAGGTTGTCCGGCATGGACGGTGGGGCTAGTTTGTATTTTTCCAGGTGGTAGATGCCGCCGCCGTGGATCGCCCACAGATCACCGGCCAGACCGGTTTTCGGGTTGACGCGGTTGAGGTTGTTCTCCAGCCAGACGAAGTAGAACGACGCGCCGATCCAGGCCACGCCAGTGATCATGTGAACCCAGCGCACGCTCAGGTTCAGCCATTCCAACAGATGTGCTTCCACAGTCTTTACCTCTCGCCTGTCACTCTTGTTGTCGAGTGATCAGACCTTCTCTTATTGGTGGGGGGCGAGGATCAGACGCTCATCCTCTTTGAAAAAATGCTCATCGCAGTTATTGCCTGTGCCACTGCGATCAACCACCAGGAAGTCATCCCGCTTTTCGATCGTCAGCACCGGGTGGTGCCAGACGCCGCGATGGTAATTGATGCCCTGCCTGCCGTTGGTGACGAAGGCGCGGACCAAGCCTGATACAGGTGCATCGCCAACTGGCGCGACCACGATCAGAAAGGGGTTGCCGAGCAGCGGAATGAAAGCCTGGCTGCCCAGCGGATGGCGTTCCAGCATGCAAACGGTCAGCGGCATGTCCTGCGCATCCGCGCGGAAAATGCTGATGATTGCGTTGTCCTCAGGCGTCGCGGTTTCGACCGTCGCCAGTTTGTGGAAGCGCATGGTCGAACCGTTGTTGATCATGAAGTGATCGCTGCCGTCGGTTTCGATCACGTCACCGAAAGGGGCGAAGGCTTCTTTGGTCAGCGGTTCAATCGTCAATGTGCGCATGCTGTTCTTCTTATCCAAAATTCTGTGTTGTTCGGTTCAGCCTTTGTGGCGAGGGAGCTTGCGCCCGCTGGAGTGCGTAGCGCTCCCGCCTTTCCTGGGGCCGCTTCGCAGCCCGGCGGGAGCAAGCTCCCTCGCCACAGGGTGCGGTGTTATTTCGCGACCTTGCCCAATACACGCAAGCGACTCACGCCACCATCCGGGAACACGTTCAGGCGGATGTGGGTGATCGGGCCCAGCGCTTTGATCTGCTCGACGAAGGTGTGCTCGGCGTGCATTTCCAGCTTCTGGCTTGGCAGCAGTTCGCGCCAGAACAGCGACTGGGTTTCGATCTGGCTGTCAGTGCCACCCTTGACGAACGCGCCCTGGATCGAGCAGGTGTCCGGGTAGTTGCCTTTGAAGTGCAGGGTATCGACGACGATCTTCTCGATCTCGCCCGGATGACCCAAAGCGACGATCACCCAGTCATTGCCCGGGGTGCGACGACGCGCGGTTTCCCAGCCATCGCCCATGTTGATGCCACGGCCCGGGTTGAGGATGTTGCTCATGCGCCCGAAGTGTTCGTCGGAGCAGGCGAGGGCGCGGCCACCGTTCAGGGCTGCGGCCAGATCGACTTGCTCGTTGTCACCCACTGCCGACCAGTCGCGGAACGGAATGCCGTACACACGCAGACGCGCGACGCCGCCGTCCGGGTAGATGTTGAAACGCAAGTGGCTGAAGGCCTGGTCGTTGCTGATTTCGTGGTAGTGGTGGCTGTTGCCCTGCAGCTCGACGGCCGACAGCACTTCGGTCCACTGGGTGTTTTCATCCGGCTCGCCCGAGGCCAGGAAGCAGGCTTCCAGCGAGGCCGATGGCGGGTAGTTGCCGGTGAAGAATGAAGTGTCGATGTCCACGCCTTTGATCGAGCCCGGTACGCCCAGACGGATCACCGCGCTGTCGTAACCTTCGAAGCGCTTGCGGCGCGACTCCCAGCCGTCCATCCACTTGCCGTTGTCATCGAACACGCCCTCCTTCCATACGGCCGGGGTCGGCTGAAACAGACGATTGGCGTCTGCGAACCAGTCATCGGTGACCGAAATGATCTTGGTGCCCAGACGGGCGTCGGCCAGGTTGACGTATTTTTCGAAAGGTACGGCGTAAGCTTTCATTCTTCTTGTCTGCCTTTGAATTAGTGGCTGGGGATGCTTGCAGGGCCCTGGGCGTTACGCGTTCATTCACGCTCGGGCCAAGCTTGCTAAAGGGTCAGTAAACGGAACAGGGCAATCTTGTTGATCTCCGCCAGCGCGCATTTGAATTCGGCTTCCACCGAATTGTTGATGCGCGTTTCGAACGCCGCGAGGATCTGATGCCGGTTGCTGCCTTTTACCGCCATGATGAAGGGAAACTTGAACTTGGCCTTGTAGGCGTCGTTCAGCTCGGTGAAGCGCTGGAACTCTTCGGCCGTGCATTGGTGAATACCGGCGCCAGCCTGTTCATTGGTGCTGGCTTCGGTCAGTTGGCCCTGGACGGCGGCTTTGCCGGCCAGGTCCGGGTGAGCGTTGATCAGGGCCAGCTGGCTGGCATGATCGGCGCTCAACAGGATATCGCTCATGCGCTGGTGCAGGGTTTCGATCTCGTCGATCGAAGCATCGGCACCGAGGTCGTAGGCCTTTTCGGCCACCCATGGCGAGTGTTCATAGATGTCGGCGAAAGCGTTGACGAAAGCGTCGCGGCTCAGGGTCGACGGTTGCAGGGTTTGAAAGCGGCTCATTTTGCAGTCCCTTGGTACGGGTGGGTTTGCTGCCAGTGACGCGCGATGTCGACGCGACGGCTGAACCACACCTGTTCATGACTTTTGGCGTATTCGATAAAGCGCTTGAGCGAAGCGAGGCGACCGGGGCGGCCGATCAGACGGCAATGCAGTCCGATCGAGAGCATTTTCGGCGCCTCGGCCCCTTCGGCGTACAGCACGTCGAAGGCGTCTTTGAGGTATTCGAAGAAATCGTCACCTTTGTTGAAACCCTGCACTTGCGTGAAGCGCATGTCGTTGGTGTCGAGGGTGTACGGGATCACCAGATGCGGCTTGCCGGTCGGGTTGTTCGGTTCCCAGTAGGGCAGGTCGTCGTCGTAGGTGTCGCAATCGTAGAGGAAACCGCCTTCTTCCATGACCAGGCGACGGGTGTTCGGCCCGGTGCGACCGGTGTACCAGCCCAGCGGACGTTCACCGGTGAGTTCGGTGAGGATGCGGATCGCTTCGAGCATGTGCTCGCGCTCCTGCGCTTCGTCCATGTACTGGTAGTCGATCCAGCGGTAACCGTGGCTGCAGATTTCATGGCCGGCTTCGACCATCGCACGGATCACGTCCGGGTGACGCTGGGCGGCCATGGCCACGGCGAAGATGGTCAGCGGAATGTCGAATTCCTTGAACAGTTTCAGAATGCGCCAGACGCCAGCACGGCTGCCATACTCGTAAAGCGATTCCATGCTCATGTTGCGCGCGCCTTGCAGCGGCTGAGCGGCGACCATCTCGGACAGGAAGGCTTCGGATTCCTTGTCGCCGTGCAGAATATTGCGCTCGCCGCCTTCTTCGTAATTGAGCACGAAGGACAGCGCGATCCGGGCATTGCCCGGCCAGTGTGGGTGAGGAGGGTTACTGCCGTAACCGATCAGGTCGCGTGGGTAGTCAGCGCTCACTGCAGTCTTCCTTCTTGTACGTTGACAGATTGGTGTGGCGGCCTGGCAGGCTGGCGTCACAGCGATGGGCTGATTGTATACAACTTTATTTACATTTTGTAAGCCTGAATTTTCGCATTTTTCACCGGCCGTCATCTTTTGCTGTTAACGGTTCAAGCCTGCAAGAAACCTGCCTGACCAGTCAGCTAATGAATAGAAGGTTCAATGAGCAGGCGCTTTACTTGCAGTTTGGCGATAAACGCCCGGATGGCGGAGGTGAAGCGAAAAATGTCGTTTTTATTGTGTACAATTTCTTTGAAAAGTGTCTTAATCAGTCGCTCGCCGCAACTTTTCGTGCTCCGAATCGGTGCGGCCTCCTTTCACCTGACTTCGGGAGGCGCGAAGTCTGATCGCCCATGGCGGCCAGGCGCGCAGAATCAATGGGACGTTTGACAACACACGTTTTGGACGCTGCACACGGTTGCCCGGGCAGCTCGATCAAGGTTGAGCTGTACCGCGTTGAAGGATCGCACCTGGAATTGGTCGCCAGTGCGACAACCAACAGCGATGGCCGGGTCGATGCGCCGCTGCTGCAAGGCGACGATTATCGCACTGGCGTCTATCAGGTGCAGTTCCATGCCGGCGATTACTACCGCGCCCGCGGTGTGCAACTGCCCGAGCCAGCATTTCTCGACGTGGTGGTGCTGCGTTTCGGTATCTCTGCGGAGCAGGAGCACTACCACGTGCCCCTGCTGATTTCGCCTTACAGCTATTCCACGTATCGCGGCAGCTGACCCCCAAGCAGCAGCCCCACCGGGAAGCGACTGCGCATATAGCTTCTTTGGTCTTTCGCCCGCTCACACTGCGGGCTTTTTTTATTGCTGCAAGATGCCCTCCTGACCGCCGTTCGAGGGCGATGCTCAGCGCTCGCGGATGATGAACACCGAGTCAGGCTTGCCGGCAACTTTCAACACACCTCCGATCAGCCACACCACTTTGTGTTGCGCAGCGGCCTCGGTGAGAACCTTGAAGGCGTCCTGCCCGATCCGCGCGGGCAAGCTCGGTTCAGTCAGTTCATTGCCGGGCACGTGAGTCAGGCCAGCCTGGTCGATCGCTCCCAGTTTCAGCAGGAAAACCTGATCGTGATGGGCTCGTCTGAACACCAGCGTCGGCATGCGATGTTCATGCGTCAGCGGGAATATGTCGTAGCCGCTGTTTACCAGCAAGGAGCCGAGCAGACGTCTCAGGTTAAGGTCGGAGGGATAGGTTTTGTAATGATTCCAGGCCAAGGGGAAACGCTGCGGATCGAAGGTCAGCCGTTGCAACTCACTGGCCTCCTCGGACGGCATCCGGATCAGCCTTTTGCTGCCGAGATCGATATCGGGCGCCACGGCCAGCATGCTGATCGGGTGGGCCAGTGTCGGCGTCGTCGAAAGTTGCGGGTGCAGCCACTGATGCAGCGCGGTGTGGATATTCATCAGCCCGGTGCCGGTAATGGTCGGCGAGTGATCTGCCAGCTCAAACAACCGTCTGGCAACCGCACGTGCAGTCACGGCGGAGAAGTCGGGGAATGCGCGAGCAACAGACTGGCTGATCGGCTCTTCGAACAAACGTTTTCCCGTAGGGATTTTGCGCGGATCGCTGTCGGTTCGAGACGTTGCCACGGGCTGCAGCGCGGGCGTGTGGGCCAGCATGTTTTCGAAAGCCTCAAAGTGTGCCGGCACAAACTCCGGGTGACGCAGGAAATACACATTGGGCGCGAGGTTCGAGCCGATTGGCACGATGGGATAATGCAGCCAGCCAAGCTGCACCGACTCGATGCCTGCAAGCTTGTTCATTTGGCCCCATGACAGCCAGAAGTACGTGGTCTGCTGATCAGGCTCGGCTGCCGCGTGCGTTGCCGCTGGTTCGGCTGCGGTTTCCAGCCGTGGCCGTTTGCTCGGCCCGGCCATCGGTTCGTCTGCGTCAGCGATCGGTTGGCGGCCGGACGACGGCGTGTCGTCGAGCTGTGTGCGGCTGGTTTTCTGCCGCCAGAACACGGTGCCCGGGATCTGCTCAAAATAGATATCAGGCGCCTCGTGGCTTGACGCAAATGCCTGCTGATATTCCCCGGCCTTGTTTTGGCGGACCATCACCGTGCCGTCCGCCGTAGTCACAAAGGTCTGCTTGAGCTTGTTGTAGCGGATGCCATCGGTCGCGAGGTCTGCTTTGGTCAGCCCGCTGGCTTGCGAGGGTGTCAGATAGGTCGGGCGGAGTGGGTCATTTGAGGCGGGCGCGGGCCGGATCGATTGCCTGTCAGGGCGCTGGATGCGCCAGCTTGGCTGTCCTTCGTTGCGCACCAGGGCAGGGCCGTGGACGCCGGGTGCGAAGGTCAGCGGCAAATGGTAGTGACCGTGCTGATCCCGTTCGACCTCAAACCGTCCTTGGCCGGCGATTTGTGCATAGGTGCGCTGATCCGGACCGGTGAACAGTCCATTGTCGTCCGACAGCGGAACCAGCTCGTGAATACGTTCCTGCGGCCAAGCGCTCGCGCTGCGTGCCGTGCCGGAATTGTCCACTGGCGGCGGTATCTCGTGAATCCTCACGGTAGGCATGCTGTCGGCTGCTGCAGGGCTGTTCGCGCCACGGCTGACGGGCGTCGGGTCAATGCCCAGCAACAGCGCGTCAGGCATGTCGAGACCGACGCTGTTCCTGCGTGTTGGTGCACCTGCACTTGAAGTGGCGGGCGCGTCGGCTTTTGTCGTGACAGAGATTTTTTTCGGTGGTCTGGCCATTGTGAAAACTCATGAGGTGAGGCGCAGGCGCGCACAGGCGCCTGGCTGAAAGCACTATTCGCTAAGGGATCGATAGACGATATTTCGACGTCAAGCGGGTGGAACGTCGCTCTGTGGCGCGGGTATGAAGATGCCGGATTGGTGACTGCAGCGATTCGTCACCCGCACCTCACAGGCTTCAACGCGTGACTTGTCGGTACGCAGTACCCAGCCGTGGGCGGCGAAGTTGTAACTGAGCGCAGTTGTCCCATCGAAAATCCACTCGGCGTTCCTGACCTTGACCACATTGGCAGCCAATGAGGCGAGCGCTGCTGGTAGCGGTTTCGCAGCATCGGGTGCTTCGAAGAAGCGTGCATCCAGGCCATCCGGGTAGACCCGATCGAACACCAGATCGACCGTATGCACTACGCCGTTCGCAGTGATGACGCGGATCTGATCGATCAGGTCGTCGCTTTCATACACTGGTAGATGAATAGTGCAGGTGCCGATGGATAACCGGTTGTCGGTGAGTTCGATATCGACCGTACCAAGCTTTGTGGCGTCGAGTTCCCACGTGGAGGAATTCGCTAGCCGCACGCTCGCTTCGGCGAGTGCACCGGGCGTCGAAAGTTTGAGGGTCGTGTCGGCAACGAGATGAATCAGGTACGTCAAGCCTTCACCGATGAGGCTTTCCATGGCAGTTTGCACAGTCAGGGCAGTGAGCGTGGCACAGGAGTGTCGATTGCCCATTTCGTGCGCCTGGTTTTCCGGCAATGCATAACTGTAACGCCGTGAGCGAAAAGCCAGGGGCAGGGTCATCGGAGTAATCCACTCCCTTGCCACCGCGTAATCGGAAAACGCCGGCAGGGCATCGGTTTCATCCGTGAGGCCGGCATTCAGGGCAACACCGTCCTTGAAGATCAGCACATAGCGAAAAAACGGCCGGCCCGCCATGGTGCGCAGAATTTTAGTCAGATTGTCATGGTCATCTTCATTACGAGCGGCGGCGAAATAATTCAACTTGATACGTTTATCGCCGAAGTGATAAACGAGATGGCAACCTGCAGTCAGCCGATAGGATTCATGTTTGACGGCAAAGAAATGCGCCTCGGCTTTTGTCAGCTCATCGCTGTTGTAGTCCAGATGGATATTACTGACTATTCCAGGACGAAGTACCGAGTAGAAGGTGGTCATGTTATTAGCGCGCGGCAGGTAGTAACTCGCTTCCTGCTGATGTCTGATCCAGCATTCATCTGCGTAAACGATGATGGGTCTTTGCGGCTGGCCGAGCTTGATAAGGGTTTCGGAAAAATCGGCGGTCTTTTCCTCGGTGACTTTCTCTGGCAGATCAAGTGTGAACTGGTAACCGTCGCGGGTGATGAACGTCAGGTTTTTATTGATCAGTTTCCGTTCATCCGCGTCCTCTTCGTAAACGTCATGGATGGTCAGGATATTCTTCGGGATGTCATCGAATTCGAATCCGGAAGTGATGATCAAGTGGTTACCTGCAATTTGCCAGGAATCTATCAGCTCTTTCTTCCAGTTCAATACGATGTAGCTCGGCTGTTTGCCATCTTCGAAGATCGAGAAGCGCCCCGCCACATGAGCGATGAAGTACTGGTCGGCGCCGGCATCGCCGCAGGCCTGAGCGTCCTTGTGCGACAGGTAAATCTGGTCGTCCCCGGCGCCGGCGTTGATGACGTCGCTGCCGCGCGCCTTGATGATGTTGGGTTGCGCTGTGCCGGTCACGATGCTCGCCGCGCTGTCGACGGTTTCAACGTTTTCGATGCTGTCTATCAAGCTGTGGAGGACATATTGCTTGCCCTGTTCGGCAGATGGATCGGTTGAGATGATCTGCAGCGTACCGGCCAGCAAGTCGACGTCATAACCGGTTTTCGCTGTGCGGAAACTCGAATAATGGCCGCCGAGGACCAGTGTGTCGTTGCCATCCGCGCCTCGCAGTGTCGAATGGTGCGTGGCATCCGTGCCTTGTTTGAGAAAGTCCGCCGCATTCTCGAACACGAATTGATCGTCTTTCTCGCCGCCAGCCAGGTCCTTTTTTCCCGACTTGTAATGAAAGACATTCGGTTTTATTTCGACCCCCTTGATCGAGTCGTCGCCTTCGGTCAGCAGCCAGAGAACGCTCTTGTTCTCCGCTGCAGTGCCCAGATGTGCACCGGGCGTGTCCTTCGTTACCCCTGCGCGCGCATCGATGGTGTCGTCAGTGCCTACTATTTCCGGGACATGTACCGATTCCCAGGCATCCTGTTTGGTCCACCAGTTCCGCTTCCAGACCTGGGTCGGCCTCAGGCGCACCTCGAACTGACCGTTGACGATGGCTTCGGTGGTGTCCTTGAGAGGGCCATCGAGCAGTTGCCTTGCCGTCGCCTTCAACTTGGCGGAGTGCTGCAGCAAGGTCTTGGCCTTGACGTAGCGATGTTGAATGTTCTGATCGATATCCAGCATGCAGAACGCAAACCATCCGGTGCGCCACCGCTCATCAAGGGTGAGCTCGATGTAGTCATCAATGTCGTCGACGATGCGCACCGCACCATAAACCTGCGAGCCGATAGCGAGAATCGCCCCGGCAGCCAGCCCGACCGGGCCGGCGAACGAAAATCCGGCCATCGCCGCAGTCCCAAGGATCACGGTCATGGCCGCGCTGGTAATGCTCAGGCCGGCGCTGACATAGTGATCCATCGCCTCCTTGCCCGTCGCATTCTCGGCGGCATTCATGGATCGCACCGCGGTGTAGATATCGAATGGCAACGTCAAAGCGCCACCGATCAGGCCGCCCGAACGTCCCAGCCTGACCGCCATTCGCGTCCTGGCGAAGTCGCGGTAGGCGTGCTGCCCGGCGGTGAGCATCTGCGTGGCAATTTTACTGACGGTAACGTCGACAGCGATCGAACCCAGTTCGGATGCGATTCCCACGCTGTTTATCGCGATTTCCGTGGTGTTGTCGGCCTTGATCGCATCGACGACTCCGCGCAGGCCCATGAAAATCCCGAAGCCCTGAATGCCGACACTGGAGCCGAGTGCTGCGTAGCTTTTGGTCAATGTTTTCCAGCGCGGATGATGCTTGGGCAGATGCACATGCTGCAGGTCGAGTGCCTGCGCGGCGTTGGCAAGTTTCAGGAGTTTGCGGCGGTAGTTACCCGGACCACCTTCGTCGGTGATGGCTTCGCTGAACAGTGCCGGCGCGGTCAGAGGACGGTGACTGGCCATTTCAAACAGCAGGTTCGGCAACAAGTAAGTATCACTGCCAGTGGCGGTCTTCATCGCGTGTTCGACTTTGTTCAGGTCGAATTGCAGGGCATTGATAAAAGAGCGTTTAAGTACTCGACTGAAAGTATTACGACCATTTAAAGGTTTGCCATCGACCGTCGCGCCCAAGCGGTCCAGCGCTACTCGTGTTATTGATATGTCGCCAATCTGCAATGGTCCGAATATGTTGTCTGCGAACTTTAACTGGTTCGGCTTGGATGAATCTTCAGGTGCGTCAATGGTTGCAGGCTTGCGCTCGTTGCTCTCGAAACGCATATCCGTGACAACAACCGTGTCGGTAACTTTGTGGTTGTTCGGGTCAATTGCCGGATCGGTTTGAATTGATGCTTCATGTATCAAAGTGGCCATGAGAACTTCCTTGTTCAGGCTGTTGTTATCGAATTGCAGCGGATATTAAGGTGCTCTTTTCAGCGCTGTACATAAGGCGGTTGTTGCCATGTATTGCCTGTCAATGATTACAGGCCTGGCGCGCGGTGATTAATTGAAAACAGCACCCTCCCTATTTGAATCCGTTCAGTCGGGATGGTGGGCCATACGATGTCTTAATGGCTGCTGAGCAATGATGTCGCGCCGGCACCGCCGAACAATCCGGCACTGATTCGGTTGAACCAGCTCTGCCCTTTGCCACTGCGCAGATAACGCGCTGCGCCATGGGCGCCCAGGCCGTAGGCCAGTTTGCAGCACAGATCGAGTACTACCCAGGTCGCGATCATGATCAGCAATTGCGGCAGGAACGCTTGGTTCGCGCTGAGGAACTGCGGCAGAAACGCGGCGAAGAAGAGGATATCTTTCGGATTGCTCGCGCCCAGTACAAAAGCGCGCCCGAATAGCGTGCGGAAGCGTGGCACCGGTGCGGCTTGGGGCACCTCGGCTGCCACTGAAGGCTGACGCGATTGCTGCCAGCTCTGCCAGGCAAGATAGAACAAATACAATGCGCCGACGATTTTCAATGCGCTGAACAGTTGCTCCGAGGCCAGCAACAAAGCGCCAAGCCCCAGTGCCGAAGCGCTGAGCAGGCAGATAGAGGCAATCACCCCGCCGAGAAACGCCGGGTACGAGCGGCGCAGACCGTAATTCAGACTGTTGCTGATCATCAGCAGCGACAGCGGCCCCGGGATCAGGATTACCACCAGTGCAGCACCACTGAACAGCAGCCAGGTTTCCAGACTCATCGTTTTGCTCCTTTGTTGTTATCGATATGTGCAAAAGCCCCACCGGTGAGGGTGAGGCTGGTTTGAAGCGTGAACCGCGCAGCGCTTACAGAAAGATGAACTTGGCGATGAAGATCGCGCAGAGCACCCACAGGCTGACGGAGATTTCCTTGTACTTGCCGGTGCCGGCCTTCAACGCCACATAAGTGATGAAGCCCAGCGCGATGCCGTCGGCCACCGAAAAGGTCAGTGGCATCATGATCGCCGTGACGATTGCCGGGATCGCGTCAGTGGCTTCGTCCCATTCGATGTGGGCCATGCCGCCCATCATCAGCATCGCCACGTAGATCAAGGCGCCCGCCGTGGCATAAGCGGGAATCATGCCAGCCAGCGGAGCGAAGAACATGGCCGCTATAAATAGCACACCGACTGTGACGGCGGTAAGACCAGTCCGACCACCAGCAGCCACGCCAGCGGCACTTTCCACGTAACTTGTCACGGGCGGCACGCCGACCACGGCGCCGAATACGCTGGATGCGCTGTCAGCCTTCATCGCTCGGGAAAGGTTCTCGATACGACCGTCAGCGGCGACGAGGTTGGCCCGCTGAGCCACGCCCATCAGCGTGCCGGCGGTGTCGAACATGTGCACGAAGAGAAAGGCCAGCACGACGCTGATCATGCTGACGTTGAACACGCCGGCGACGTTCATTGCCATCCAGGTTGGCGCCAGGCTCGGCGGCGCGGACATGATGCCCTCGTAGTGCACCAGGCCCAGACCCCAACCGGCGAGGGTGACGGTGATGATGCTGATGAGGATTGCACCGAACACGCGGTGGTAACTGAGGATCGCGATCATCAGAAAGCAGATCGCGGCGAGCAGCGGGCCGGGTTCACGCAGCGAGCCGAGCTTGATCAGCGTTGCCGGGCTGTCGACGACGATACCGGCAGTCTTTAGACCGATCAGGCCGAGGAACAGACCGACACCGGCGCCCATCGCAAACCGCAAACTGACCGGAATACTGTTGAGCAGCCACTCGCGAATCCGCGAAAAGGTCAGGAACATGAACAGCACGCCCGAGACGAACACCGCGCCCAGCGCCGTTTCCCAGTTGTAACCCATGGTGCCGACGACGGTGTAGGTGAAGAACGCGTTGAGGCCCATGCCCGGCGCCAGGCCGACCGGCCAGTTGGCATAAAGGCCCATCAACAGGCAGCCGAGTGCGGCAGCGATACAGGTGGCGACGAAGGCCGCACCGTGATCGATGCCGGCATCGGCCATGATGTTCGGGTTGACGAAGATGATGTAAGCCATGGTGATGAAGGTTGTCAGACCGGCAATCAGCTCGGTCTTCACCGTGGTGCCATGCAAGCTGAGTTTGAACAGACGCTCCAGCAGGCCATTGCGTAATGGCGGCGTGAGCTCGAGCGGCGGTGCTTCGGATTTGCGGCTTTCCACAGCGAGTACTCCTCAAGAGTTTTATTGTTATTTCCAGGGCCGGACCCATGAGGGGTGGCAGCGGTCCTTTGAGGCATACGCGAATTTGTTGACCGTGTAGTCAGAAACTCGCACGCAGTGGATTATGCTTTTGTGTACAAATAAAGCAAATATTGTTTTGGGTTTTGTCGACGATTTTTTTGCCGATAGGGATATATGGCTATCAAGCCATTCGCGAGCGGGCTCGCTCCCACCTTTGTATTGCGTTCACATGTGGGAGCGAGCCTG
>NZ_QETJ01000055.1:0-30072 GCF_003105095.1 Pseudomonas sp. NDM
ACAGCGCTGCTGCTGATTTTACGACTGCTGCGCAGCCGAGCGGGAGCAAGCTCCCTCGCCACAAAGGCACTGCCGCCCCACCAGGCCGATCTGTATCGAAGTTGTAACTGGGCGAACCGGATCATAGAAGTTAGAGTCTGATGGTTCACGCAGGCCGAGACCCAACACCTGCGCCTCATTCAAGGAGCCTTCATGCACACATTTCGCCGCAGCGCCGCCCTCCTCGCCCTGACAGTCGGCAGCGTCGCCAGCCTTCCGGCGCTGGCCGCCGATGAGCTGCACTACAACCAGATTTCCCTGCGCGCCGAAGTCAGCCAGGAAGTCGCCCGCGACCAGATGATCGTGACGCTCTACACCGAAGAGCAGAACACCGACCCGGCCAAACTCGCCACCGCCATCAGCACCACCATGAACAAGGCCACCGCCCAGGCCAAACAGGTCAAAGACATCACCCTGCGCACCGGCAGCCGCAACAGCTACCCGATCTACGACACCAAGGGCCAGAAAATCACCGGCTGGCGCGAACGCGCCGAACTGCGCCTGGAAAGCACCGACTTCGCCGCCCTGTCCAAACTCACCGGCGAACTGCTGACCGACCTGAAAATGGGCGGCATGGACTTCGCCATCGCCGACCCGACCCGCAAGGCCAGTGAAGACCAATTGCTCAAAGAAGCCGTCACCGCCTTCAAGAACCGCGCGCAACTGGCCACCGACGCCCTGGGTGGCAAGGGCTACAAAATCGTCAACCTGAACCTCAACAGCAACGGTTACCCACAACCGTACCTGCGTGCGCCGATGATGATGAAAGCAGCGGCCATGGATTCCGCGCCGGTGACCCCGGAAGTTGAAGCCGGCACCAGCCAGGTCAGCATGACCGCTGATGGCTCGATTGAAGTGTTGATGCAGTGATTTGAGCTTAGCTCAATGAAGGACCGCCGATCGGTGAATGATCGGCGGTTTTTTTATGCCCGGGATTTGTGGTGAATGTTCCACCGCCTTCGCGAGCAGGCTCGCTCTCACAATTTGGAATGCATTCCCCTGTAGGAGTGAGCCTGCTCGCGATGAACGATCACGCGGTATCCGATCAGGTATGCGGATCAACCCGATCCAGCGCCCGATTCACCGCCAGCTCCGCCAGCATGATGATCTGCTGAATCGCCAGCGCCGTGTTGCGCTGCGGACGGCCGAGCTGATCGGCGAAATCGCTGGCCAGCGTGTTGGCTGACGCGAGGGATTCACAGGCGTGGGCCAGCAGGCTTTCGGTGTCGATGTCGGGCTGGATCAGAAACATCGTGCTGGGTGGATGGGGTTTGCTGGGTGCCGGGCAGAGATAGAAATCGAGGGCACGCTTGATGGCTTCGCGGTTTTTTGCGAGATCGTCGGCGCGCAGCGCGGCTTCGAGGGGGGTTGGGGTTTCTTCGGGTGGGTCGGGGACTGGCTTGGTCATACGCTTCACCTATGAGGTTGAGCCATCTCGATGCCGTTTCTCACACGGCGAAGAGGTGGCAGCTTTGTGCGGGGTGAGAAAACCGGTCATAGGCACCCGGCCGGACATACGTCCGCCCGCACAGAGCCGCCATAACGCACTTTGCAGGCAGCAGACTTGCTGGCGGCAATTATGCGGATCTGGGCACTGAATGACTATGAATGTCGGGTTCTCACACCCGATCGCTGAACAACCAGCGACGCCCCAGACTAGAGAGCAGACGTCCGACGGACAACCTGAAAACCTTGTGGGAAGGTTCGGGTTATTTGGCAGCGGATTTAAACAGCCAAAAGCAAACCCTCACCCTAACCCTCTCCCAGAGGAAAGGGGACTGACCGAGGTGTTTGGCAGACCTGCGCCGACGTGGAATACCGAGCTGAATGCAAATATGCAGAAGATCAAAAGCCCCTCACCCTAGCCCTCTCCCGGAGGAAGAGGGGACTGACCGAGGTGTTTGGCAGACCTGCGCCGACGTGGTACCGAGCTGAATGCAAATATGCAGAAGATCAAAAGCCCCTCACCCTAACCCTCTCCCGGAGGGAGAGGGGACTGACCGAGGTGATTGCGAGAGCTACGCCGACGTGAGGTACCGAGTCGAATGCAGGTTTTGAACACCACCCAAATCGGCCCCCTCTCCCTCGGGAGAGGGCTGGGGTGAGGGGCAGCAACAACACAAATCAAAAGCCGGCCCCCCACGCTTTTCACCACTCAATAGGCCGAGTGTCAGCTCGCCTGCTCTTGATCTTGATCCACGGGCGACGTCGGAAGGCTAAGCGGAGGGATTGATCCGGGGGTGGGAGCGCAGCGACCGTCTGGCGCAGCCAGACACAGCGGAAGGAGGTGCAGCGAAGCAAACCGGAGCCGCTGCGCCCGGATCGATCCCGGAGCGAAGGAACCCCGAGCCCCAGCGAGTGGGACGAACGTAGGAGCTAGCGTTTTTTGCTTACTTTTTTTGGCGCTTGTAAAAAAGTAAGTCGCCGTAAGGGCGAAACCCTAAGCAGCCGTTACCGCAGCAACGGATATGCACCCAAAACACAGCCACATATACCGAGATAGACACTCCCACGAGAAAAACGATATTTCCGGACGCCCCCGAATCCCCGCTAATCTCAATCCACCACCACCAATTCCCCGGGGACTCCATGCCAAGATCCACCCTCAAACCGCTCTTGATCTCCCTGGCCCTTGCCGCCACCGCACCGATCGCCAACGCCGCCACAACCCTCGTCTACTGCTCCGAAGCCAGCCCCGCCGGCTTCGACCCGAGCCAATACACCAGTGGCACCGACTTCGACGCCTCCGCCGAAACCGTCTTCAACCGCCTCACCCAATTCCAGCGCGGCGGCACCGACATCGAGCCTGGCCTGGCGACCAAATGGGACGTCTCCAGCGACGGCCTGCACTACACCTTCCACCTGCGCGAAAGGGTGAAATTCCACACCACCGACTACTTCACCCCGACCCGCGACTTCAATGCCGACGACGTCCTGTTCACCTTCCAGCGCCTGCTCGACCCGGACAACGCTTTCCGCAAGGCCTACCCCGCCGAATCCCCCTACTTCACCGACATGGGCCTGAACACCACGATCCAATCCGTGGAAAAACTCGACGACCACACCGTGCGCTTCAACCTCAACAACGTTGATGCAGCCTTCGTACAGAACCTCGCCATGAGCTTCGCCTCGGTACAATCGGCCGAATACGCCGCACAACTGTTGAAGGACGGCAAAGCCGCCGACCTCAACCAGAAACCGGTCGGCACCGGTCCGTTCGTGTTCAAGCGCTATCAGAAGGATTCACAGATCCGCTACGCCGCGAACAAGGCCTACTGGAAACCCGAAGACGTGAAAATCGACAACCTGATTTTCTCGATCACACCTGATGCCGCCGTGCGCCTGCAGAAGCTCAGGGCCGGTGAATGCCAGGTCAGCGGTTACCCGCGCCCGGCCGATATCGAGGTGATGGGAAAAGACCCGAACCTGCGCGTGCTCAAACAGGCCGGATTCAACCTTGGCTTCCTCGCCTACAACACCACCCACCCGCCGCTTGATCAGCTCAAGGTGCGTCAGGCGCTGGACATGGCGATCGACAAACCGGCGATCATCAAGGCGGTTTACCAGGGCGCCGGCCAGCTGGCGCAGAACGCTTTGCCACCCGCGCAATGGTCGTTCGATCCGAACATAAAAGACGCGCCTTACGACCCGGTAAAAGCCAAGGCGCTACTCAAGGAAGCCGGGGTTGCACCCGGTACAACCATCAACCTGTGGGCGATGACAGTGCAGCGCGCCTCGAACCCGAATGCGCGGATGTCGGCGCAGATGATCCAACAGGACTGGGACAGGATCGGCATCAAGGCCAACATCGTCAGCTATGAATGGGGCGAGTACATCAAGCGCGCCAAGAATGGCGAACATGACGCCATGATCTACGGCTGGACCGGCGACAACGGCGACCCGGACAATTGGCTCGGCGTGCTTTACAGCTGCGCGGCCGTCAAAGGCAGCAACTATGCGAAATGGTGCGATCCCGCCTACGACAAACTGGTGCAGCAGGCCAAAGTGGCCACGGATAAAGCGCAACGGGTAGAACTGTATCAACAGGCGCAACTGATCCTTAAACAGCAGGTGCCGATCACGCCGATCGCCAACTCCACGGTCTTCCAGCCGTTGCGCAAAGAGGTCACTGACTTCCGTATCAGTCCTTTCGGTCTAACCCCTTTTTATGGCGTGGGTATAAATAAGTAACACCCAGCCCCAAGGCGGCGCGCAGAAGATGACTGCCGCACCGTTTTGGGGCTCGGTTTGCACCTTAAAAACCACCCGCAAACGGTCAAATGCGTCAAAAGTTACACGGATGCGACATTAAGGTACGTACGTGCCACCGTTTAACGCCGCCGACCGCTCTGGATCTTGCATTGGGTATGGGCCCTGCATAAGTATCCGCAGGCACGACTCACGAGGTCGTACCTCACTACTAAAAAATGACAACAAATCATGAGGCCAACATGCTTAAACACGCGGTCATTCCGTTTCTAGTCGGCGCAGGCTTGTTAGCCTCCGCACCTTTCGCCACCGCTGCGACTAACCTGGTGTTCTGCTCCGAAGGGAGCCCGGCCGGTTTTGATCCAGGCCAGTACACCACCGGAACCGACTTCGACGCCTCAGCCGAAACCATGTTCAACCGCCTGACCCAGTTCGAGCGCGGCGGCACCGCCGTGATTCCTGGTCTGGCGACCAAGTGGGACATTTCCGACGATGGCCTGACTTACACCTTCCACCTGCGCGAAGGCGTCAAGTTCCACACCACCCCGTATTTCAAGCCGACCCGTGAATTCAACGCCGACGACGTGCTGTTTACGTTCAACCGCATGATCAACAAGGACGACCCGTTCCGTAAGGCGTACCCGACCGAATTCCCGTACTTCACCGACATGGGGATGGACACCAACATCACCAAGATCGACAAAGTCGACGACCACACCGTCAAGTTCACGCTGAAAGAAGTCGACGCCGCGTTCATCCAGAACCTGGCCATGAGCTTCGCTTCGGTACAGTCCGCCGAATATGCCGCCCAACTGCTCAAGGATGGCAAAGCCGCCGACATCAACCAGAAGCCGATCGGCACTGGCCCGTTCGTGTTCAAGAGCTACCAGAAAGACTCGAACATCCGTTACACCGGCAACAAGGATTACTGGAAGCCTGAAGACGTGAAGATCGACAACCTGATCTTCGCCATCACCACCGACCCGTCGGTGCGTATCCAGAAGCTGAAAAAGAACGAGTGCCAGGTCACCCTGTTCCCGCGTCCGGCCGATCTGAAAGCGCTGAAAGAAGACAAGTCGCTGAAGATGCCGGATCAGGCCGGCTTCAACCTGGGCTACATCGCCTACAACGTGATGGACAAGGTCAAGGGCAGCAACGAGGCCAACCCGCTGGCTGACCTGCGCGTGCGCCAGGCGCTGGACATGGCCGTGAACAAGCCGCAGATCATCGATTCGGTTTACCAGGGCGCTGGCCAGCTGGCCGTCAACGCCATGCCGCCGACCCAGTGGTCCTACGACACCACCATCAAAGACACCAAGTACGATCCTGAGAAAGCCAAGCAGCTGCTCAAGGAAGCCGGCGTCAAGGAAGGTACCGAAATCGTTCTGTGGGCGATGCCGGTTCAGCGTCCGTACAACCCGAACGCCAAACTGATGGCTGAGATGCTCCAGTCCGACTGGGCCAAGATCGGCTTGAAAGTGAAGATCACCAGCTACGAATGGGGCGAGTACATCAAGCGTTCCAAAGGTGGCGAGAACCAGGCCATGATCATTGGCTGGAGCGGTGACAATGGTGATCCGGACAACTGGCTCAACGTGCTGTTTGGCTGCGACTCGCTGAGCGGCAACAACTTCTCCAAGTGGTGCGACAAGAAGTTCGACGGCCTGGTGAAAGAAGCCAAACGTACCACCGACCAGGGCAAGCGCACCGAGCTGTACAAACAGGCGCAACACGTCCTTAAAGATGCAGTCCCAATGACACCTATCGCTCACTCGACGGTGTATCAACCCATGCGCGCCAACGTGCAGGATTTCAAGATCAGCCCATTTGGCCTGAATTCCTTCTACGGCGTCAGCGTCAGCAAGTAAGACATTGCAGCGGCGGCGTTTCTGACGTCGCCGTTGCTTTATCTACCGGGAAAAAAGGAAAAGGCCTACACCCAAATCCGCCGCAGATGATTGCTTCGGTATAGGCGCGTCGACTTTTCCTACGAGCATTAAGGCAATTACGTATTTACTGCCAGCAGCACGGTGCCTACCGTCGCGTACTGACCAGTGTCTGCGTGGGCCACCGGTTTTGCCGTACGTATTGGATTGAGCTCAATGCGGCCAAAAAGTCCCGGGATCGGGACTGAGGCGCATTGCACAACACTAAAAAAGAGGGAGCGTCATGCGCCATACCTTGGTTTTTTCCGCACTGTTGGGCGCCGGCCTGTTGGCCGCCACGTCTGCAAGCTACGCCGCCAGCGACAGCCTGGTGTTTTGCTCGGAAGGCAGTCCGGCGGGTTTCGATACCGCGCAATACACGACGGCCACCGACAACGACGCCGCCGAGCCGCTGTACAACCGTCTGGTCGAGTTCGAAAAGGGCGCGACCAACGTCGTACCGGGTCTGGCGACCCAATGGGACATTTCCGAAGATGGCCTGAAATACACCTTTCACCTGCGTGAAGGCGTGAAATTTCATACAACCCCTTCCTTCAAGCCGAGCCGCGATTTCAACGCCGACGACGTGTTGTTCACGTTCAATCGCATGCTCGACGCGCAACAGCCGTTCCGTAAGGCCTACCCCACCGAGTTTCCGTACTTCAACGGGATGAGCCTGAACAAGAACATCGCCAAGGTCGAAAAGACCGGGCCGCTGACCGTGGAGTTCACGCTCAACAGCGTCGACGCCGCGTTCATCCAGAACATCGCCATGAGTTTCGCCTCGATTCTGTCCGCCGAATACGCCGACAAGTTGCTGGCCGACGGCAAGCCGAGCGACATCAACCAGAAGCCGATCGGCACCGGGCCGTTCGTGTTCAAGAGCTACCAGAAAGACTCGAACATCCGCTACACCGGCAACCCGCAGTACTGGGATCCGAGCCGGGTCAAACTGAAGAACCTGATTTTCGCGATCAACACCGACGCCTCGGTCCGCGTGCAGAAACTCAAGGCCAACGAGTGCCAGATCACCCTGCACCCGCGCCCTGCCGACGTTGAAGCGCTGAAAACCGATCCGAAGCTGCAACTGATTACCAAGCCTGGCTTCAACCTTGGCTACATCGCCTACAACGTGCGCCACAAGCCGTTCGATCAACTGGAAGTGCGCCAGGCGCTGGACATGGCGGTGAATAAACAGGGGATTCTCAACGCTGTTTATCAGGGCGCCGGCCAACTGGCCGTCAACGCCATGCCGCCTACCCAGTGGTCCTACGACGACACCATCAAAGACGCCGCCTACAACCCGGAAAAAGCCAAAGAACTGCTCAAGGCTGCCGGTGTGAAAGAAGGCACCGAGATCACCCTGTGGGCGATGCCGGTGCAGCGCCCGTACAACCCGAACGCCAAACTGATGGCCGAAATGCTCCAGTCCGACTGGGCCAAGATCGGTCTGAAAGTGAAGATCGTCAGCTACGAATGGGGCGAGTACATCAAGCGCACCAAGAACGGCGAGCATGACATCAGCCTGATCGGCTGGACCGGTGACAATGGGGATCCGGACAACTGGCTGGGCACGCTGTACAGCTGCGACGCGATCGGCGGCAACAACTACTCCATGTGGTGCGATCCGGCGTACGACAAGCTGATCAAACAGGCCAAAGTCGTCACCGATCGTGACCAGCGCACCGAGCTTTATAAACAGGCCCAGCAATTGCTTAAACAGCAAGTGCCGATCACGCCTGTCGCCCACTCGACGGTCAACCAGCCGTTAAGCACCAGGGTCGAAGGGTTCAAAGTCAGCCCGTTCGGCCGCAATGTGTTCTCGGGTGTCAGTATCGATTAAACCAACCGATTAGCCGCAATGCTGAGGGGAGCCGTCTACTCCCCTCACGCAAGCGCTTTGCCGAAATTCGCCAATCCGGCCTTTTGCAAACGTTTGCGATGTGTGAACGAGTTCTAAACCAATAACCGGCATACCAAAAAAAGCCGGGATAAAAAGAAAGTAAAGGAGCTTCACCCATGAAACTGAGCAGCACCGCGATACTGGCCTTGGCCATCAGCAGCATCACCGCCACGGCTTATGCGGAAACCCAGAGCCAGGCATTTACCCCGGTTACCGTCAACGAGAAGAGCGCCCAGGCCGAAGCCACCGGCTTCCTCGAAGGGCAATCGATCAGCGGTTCGACCCGTAACTGGTACGCCAACGAACAACTCAAGCGTGGCGGCAAGTTCGCTTACCGCAAGAACGGCCAGTCGACCGAAACCGATCGCCGGATCAACTGGGTGCAAGGCACGATCATCAAGTACAACTCGGGCTTCACCGAAGGTACTGTCGGCTTCAGCACCGAAGTGGCTGCCTACAACGCAATCGCCCTTGAGCGCGACCGCGAGAACCTCGCCGCGAACAACGGCGGCGCGCCGGGCACCCGCCCAGGCGCGGGCAACAACCGTACCCTGACCCGTGAAGGCGGTGACGCGGTAGGTCAGTGGAGCAAGCTGGGCCTGGCCAACGTCAAGGCGCGCATCTCCAACACCACCCTGACCGCCGGCCGCATGAACTTCAGCAGCCCGCAAGTCGATGTGATCGGTAACCGTCCGCTGCCATCGAGCTTCGAAGGTATCGCGATCCACAGCGAAGAGCTGAACAACCTGGCGTTCGACGTCGCCACCTTCGACCGCGTTTCGCCACGTACCGAAGAAAGCCTGAGCAAATTCCGCTCGGAATACGGTGACATCAACGCCGAAGCCGATCACGTCAACACCGCCGGTATTTCGTACCAGCCGTTCGCCAGCCTGACCACCAGCCTGTGGGGCACCCAGGCCGAAGACCTGTGGAACCAGTACTACTTCGGCGCCACCCACGTGCTGGGCGACAGCTCGGTGCTGAGCCTGACCACCGGCCTGAACTACTACAAGACCGTCGACGAAGGCAAAAAACTGCTCGGTGACATCGATAACGACACCTACTCGCTGTCGTTCGGCCTGACGCATCAGGCGCACACCGTGACCTTCTCCTATCAGGAAGTGAACGGTAACGAGTACTTCGAC
Organism: Pseudomonas sp. NDM; assembly: GCF_003105095.1. NCBI lineage: Bacteria > Pseudomonadati > Pseudomonadota > Gammaproteobacteria > Pseudomonadales > Pseudomonadaceae > Pseudomonas > Pseudomonas sp. NDM. The sequence goes on from NZ_QETJ01000055.1 coordinate 9,222, forward strand.
TACCTGCACGAAACCAACGGTATCTACCTGGCCAACTCCCTGCTCTCGGACTTCAACGGCCCGAACGAGAAGTCCTTCCAGGTTTCCTACGGCATCAACATGGCCGAATACGGCGTGCCTGGCCTGAAATTCAACATCTACCAGGCACGCGGCTGGGGCATCGACGGCACTCACTACAAGGGTGGCGGCTACGATGGCGTGCAGGCGATGGACGGCGAACACCACTATGAATACGGCGTCGGTGCAGCCTATGCAGTACAAAGCGGCCCGCTCAAAGCCACGACGATTCGCGGCACCTACACCGCGCACCGTGCCAGCGAAAACCAGGCTGACGGCAGCATCAACGAGTTCCGTCTCGTGACCACCATCCCGTTCAACATTCTGTAAAAACGCAACCGGCGGCTGACTCATGATGAGTCGGCCGTTCGGTTTTCTGTCTTCAACCGATTGCAGAGGGTTATCGATGAAAATGCTTCCCCTACGTGCGGCCATCGCGGCTGCGTTGCTGAGTGTCGCTGTCGGCGCCTCGGCCAAACCCTTGGTGGTCTGCACCGAAGCCAGCCCGGAAGGCTTCGATATGGTCCAGTACACAACTGCAGTCACGGCGGACGCTGTGGCCGAAACCATCTTCAACCGGCTCGCCGATTTCAAGCCCGGCACCACTGAAGTGATCCCGGCACTTGCCGAGTCCTGGGACATCAGTGAAGACGGCCTGAGCTACACGTTCCACCTGCGCAAAGGCGTCAAGTTTCACACCACCGAATATTTCAAGCCGACCCGTGACATGAATGCCGACGACGTGGTCTGGAGCTTCCAGCGCCAGCTGGACCCGAATCACCCGTGGCACAAACTGTCGAGCGTGGGCTTCCCGTACTTTGAGAGCATGGGCTTCAAGGAACTGCTGAAAAGCGTCGAGAAAATCGACGACAACACGGTCAAGTTCACCCTGACCCGCCGCGAAGCGCCGTTCCTCGCCGACCTCGCCATGGCGTTCTCATCGATCTACCCGGCCGAATACGCCGACCAGTTGCTCAAGGCCAACAAGGCCGGCGACCTCAACAACAAGCCGATCGGCACCGGCCCGTTCATCTTCCAGCGCTACGCCAAGGATGCCCAGGTACGCTTCAAGGCCAACCCGGATTATTTCCGTGGCAAGCCACCGGCCGACGCGTTGATCCTGGCGATCGCCACCGACAACAACGTGCGTCTGCAGAAGCTCAAGGCCAACGAATGTCAGGTCGCCCTGTATCCGAAACCGGATGACATCCCGAGCATCAAGAAAGACAGCAACCTGAAAGTCGACGAGCTCGACGCGATGACCGTTTCGTACGTCGCGATGAACACTCAGCACAAGTACATGAGCGATGTGCGTGTACGCAAAGCCATCGACATCGCGTTCGACAAGGAAGCCTACGTCAACGCGCTGTTCGGCAAGGGCAACGCCTCGGTGGCGGTCAACCCGTACCCGCCGACCCTGCTCGGTTACAACCATGACCTGAAGAACCCGCCACGCGACCTCGATGCAGCGCGCAAGCTGCTCAAGGAAGCCGGGGTTCCGGAAGGCACCACGTTTACCCTGTTCACCCGTAACGGCGGCGGTCCGACCAACCCCAATCCGATGCTCGGCGCACAAATGATGCAGGCTGACCTGGCGAAAGTCGGGATCAAGATCGACATCCGCGTCATGGAATGGGGCGAGATGCTCAAGCGCGCCAAGGCCGGCGAGCACGACATGGTTTCGGCCGGATGGGCGGGCGACAACGGCGACCCGGATAACTTCCTGACGCCTATGCTCAGTTGCGAGGCCGCCAAGAACGGCGAAAACTACGCACGCTGGTGCAACGAAAAATTCCAGGCACTGCTGGATGAAGCACGGGCTAAAGTAGATCCGGCCGAACGCGCCGCGCTCTACGAACAGGCTCAAGTGCTGTTTAATCAGGACCAGCCATGGATCAGCATGGCCCATACTCGGATGTTCACTGCAATGCGCAAAAATGTAGAGGGCTACCACATCAGCCCTCTCACCACTAATAACTTCGCCACCACCCAGGTGAAGTAGATAAGAAACGCCCGGCGTCCCTGACCTGAGGGACGCCGGACACGCCTAACCGGCTGATGAGGTACCACACAAGATGTTTAGTTTTATTGCCCGCCGACTGGGGTTGTTGATCCCCACGTTTTTCGGCATCACCTTGCTGACTTTCGCGTTGATTCGCATGATTCCGGGCGACCCCGTGGAAGTGATGATGGGCGAACGTCGGGTCGACCCCGAAATGCACGCTCAGGCAATGGAACGCCTGGGGCTGAACAAGCCGCTGTATGCCCAGTATCTGGACTACATCGGCAAACTGGCCCAGGGCGATCTCGGTGAGTCGTTGCGTACCCGTGAAAGTGTGTGGACCGAGTTCACCTCTCTTTTCCCGGCGACCCTGGAACTGTCCATGGCCGCCCTGCTGTTCGCTGGCATCCTCGGGCTCTTGGCCGGGGTGATCGCGGCACTCAAACGAGGATCGCTGTTCGACCACGGGGTGATGGGCATCTCCCTCGCGGGCTACTCGATGCCGATCTTCTGGTGGGGCCTGATCCTGATCATGTTCTTCTCGGTGAGCCTGGGCTGGACCCCGGTTTCGGGGCGCATCGACCTGCTGTATGACATCGAGCCGAAAACCGGCTTCATGCTGATCGACACGCTGCTGGCCGATGACGTCGGCGCGTTCTTCGACGCCCTGCATCACCTGATCCTGCCAGCCATCGTACTCGGCACCATTCCGCTGGCGGTGATCGCGCGGATGACCCGTTCGTCGATGCTCGAAGTGCTGCGCGAAGACTACATCCGCACCGCCAAGGCCAAAGGCCTGTCGCCGTCGCGCGTGGTGTTCGTGCATGGTCTGCGCAACGCACTGATTCCGGTGCTGACCGTGGTCGGCCTGCAAGTCGGCACGTTGCTGGCCGGTGCGGTCCTGACCGAAACCATTTTCTCCTGGCCCGGCATCGGCAAATGGCTGATCGAAGCCATCGGCGCCCGGGACTATCCGGTGGTGCAAAACGGCATCCTGTTAATCGCCTGCCTGGTGATTCTGGTCAACTTCGTGGTGGATATCCTCTACGGCTTTGCCAACCCACGCATCCGTCATCAGCGCTGAGGTCAATACCCATGAGCACTCCAACTTCCTCAGTAGCCACCGCCACGTCCGCCGTGGATCAAAGCCTGCTGTACCCGTCACCGTACAAAGAATTCTGGCAAGCGTTCTCGAAAAACAAGGGCGCGGTTGCCGGCCTGCTGTTCATGCTGCTGATCATTTTCTGCGCGATCTTCGCGCCGTGGGTCGCGCCGCATAACCCGAGCGAGCAATACCGTGACTTCCTGCTGACGCCGCCGGCGTGGCTCGAAGGCGGGCAGATGCAGTTCCTGCTCGGCACCGACGAACTTGGCCGTGACCTGCTGTCGCGTCTGATCCAGGGCTCGCGCCTGTCGCTGCTGATCGGTTTGTCGTCGGTGGTGATGTCGCTGATTCCGGGGATCCTGCTGGGTCTGTTCGCCGGTTTCTTCCCGAAAGTGGTCGGCCCGACCATCATGCGTCTGATGGACATCATGCTGGCCCTGCCGTCGCTGCTGCTGGCTGTGGCGATCGTCGCCATCCTCGGCCCTGGCCTGATCAACACCGTGATCGCGATTGCCGTGGTTTCCCTGCCGTCCTACGTGCGTCTGACCCGTGCTGCCGTGATGGGCGAATTGAACCGCGATTACGTCACCGCCGCGCGCCTGGCCGGTGCCGGTCTGCCGCGTCTGATGTTCATCACCGTGCTGCCCAACTGCATGGCGCCGCTGATCGTGCAGGCGACCCTGAGCTTCTCCTCGGCAATTCTCGATGCCGCCGCACTGGGCTTCCTCGGTCTCGGCGTACAACCGCCAACCCCTGAGTGGGGCACCATGCTGGCCTCGGCCCGCGACTACATCGAACGCGCCTGGTGGGTCGTAAGTCTGCCTGGTTTGACCATTTTGCTCAGCGTGCTGGCAATCAACTTGATGGGCGACGGCCTGCGCGATGCGCTGGACCCGAAACTCAAGAACGCCGCCTGAGGAGATTCAAATGTCACTGCTAGAAATCAAGAATCTCAACGTCCGCTTCGGCGACAAGACCGCCACGCCGGTGGTCGACGGCCTCGACCTGAAAGTCGACAAAGGCGAAGTGCTGGCCATCGTTGGCGAGTCGGGTTCGGGTAAATCCGTGACCATGATGGCGCTGATGGGTCTGATCGAGCATCCCGGCATCGTCACCGCCGACTCACTCAGCTTCGACGGCAAGGACATGCTCAAACTGAGCAATCGTCAGCGTCGGCAGATCGTTGGCAAAGACCTGTCGATGGTTTTCCAGGACCCGATGACCGCACTGAACCCGAGCTACACCGTCGGTTTCCAGATCGAAGAAGTGCTGCGCCTGCACCTGAAAATGTCCGGCAAGCAAGCGCGCAAGCGTGCCATCGAACTGCTGGAAAAAGTGGAAATCCCGGGCGCGGCCAGCCGTATGGACGCCTACCCGCATCAACTGTCTGGCGGTATGAGCCAGCGTGTCGCGATCGCCATGGCGATCGCCGGCGAGCCGAAACTGCTGATCGCCGACGAACCGACCACGGCCCTCGACGTAACGATTCAGGCGCAGATCATGGATCTGCTGCTGGCGTTGCAGAAAGAGCAGAACATGGGCCTGGTGCTGATCACCCACGACCTCGCCGTCGTTGCCGAAACCGCTCAGCGCGTCTGCGTGATGTACGCCGGCCAGGCCGTTGAAGTCGGCCAGGTGCCGCAACTGTTCGACATTCCGGCGCACCCGTACAGCGAAGCATTGCTCAAGGCGATTCCCGAGCACAGCCTCGGCGCCTCGCGTCTGTCGACCCTGCCGGGCATCGTCCCGGGCCGCTACGACCGTCCGCAGGGTTGCCTGCTGTCGCCGCGCTGCCCGTACGTGCAGGACAATTGCCGCACCCAGCGTCCGGGCCTCGATCCGAAAGCCAACAGCCTCGCCCGCTGCTTCTACCCGCTGAACCAGGAGGTGGCGTAATGGCCGTCGTACTTACCGCCCGCGACCTGACCCGTCACTATGAAGTCTCCCGTGGCCTGTTCAAGGGCCACGCCACCGTGCGCGCGCTCAACGGCGTGTCGTTCGAACTGGAAGCCGGCAAGACCCTCGCCGTGGTGGGTGAATCGGGCTGCGGCAAATCCACCCTCGCCCGCGCCCTGACGCTGATTGAAGAGCCATCGTCGGGCTCGCTGCAGATCGCCGGCCAGGAAGTTGCCGGCGCCGACAAGGCCGAGCGCAAGCAACTGCGCAAAGACGTGCAGATGGTGTTCCAGAGCCCGTATGCGTCGTTGAACCCACGGCAGAAAATCGGTGATCAACTGGCCGAACCGCTGCTGATCAACACCAAACTGTCGGCCACTGAGCGTCGCGAGAAAGTCCAAGCGATGATGAAGCAGGTCGGCTTGCGTCCCGAGCATTACCAGCGCTATCCGCACATGTTCTCCGGTGGTCAGCGTCAGCGTATCGCCCTCGCCCGGGCCATGATGCTGCAGCCGAAAGTGCTGGTGGCGGACGAACCGACTTCGGCGCTGGACGTGTCGATTCAGGCCCAGGTGCTCAACCTGTTCATGGACCTGCAGCAGGAGTTCAACACCGCCTACGTGTTCATCTCGCACAACCTCGCGGTGGTGCAGCACGTGGCCGATGATGTGATGGTGATGTATCTGGGTCGCCCGGTTGAACTGGGTCCGAAGAACGACATCTACGAGCGCCCGCTGCACCCGTACACCCAGGCGCTGCTGTCGGCGACCCCGACCATTCACCCGGATCCGCACAAGCCGAAAATCAAGATCGTCGGCGAACTGCCCAACCCGCTGAACCCGCCACCGGGTTGCGCGTTCCACAAGCGCTGCCCGTACGCGACCGAGCGTTGCAGCACGGAAGAACCGCTGTTGCGTGAACTGGATAACCGGCAGGTGGCTTGCCACTACGCCGAACAGTTCCTCGACGGCGCGGCGTAAGCCACAGCAAAACCTGTAGGAGCTGACGAGTGCAACGAGGCTGCGATCTTTTGATTTTCAGAATCAAGATCAAAAGATCGCAGCGTTCCGCAGCTCCTACAGGGGATTTGCGTCGAACCAGAGTTAACCAAACCCCTTCCACCTCGATTGCGCATCAATCGAGGCAGAAGGGGTTTTTCTTTGCCGGGTGATTCATGTCTGGCTATCGCCTTCGTCATCCGGGTCATCGGTGTCCGGCTCGTCCGTGGTCGAGTCGTCATCATCGGCGCTGCCGCCCTGATTCATATCCCCCGGCTCCGCCTCGGACTTGGCGAGCATCAGCCCGCTATGCCCGACCTGGCCGTTGAACGCCTGTGAATCGTGATCCTCGCACTCGGCCCAGGCCGTTGCAGTGCCGAGGGACAGCATCACCATCACTTTCAACAACATCAAAATCCGTAGCAATCTGCTTTTCATGGCCGACTCCATCCTGTTGCGCTAAGACATGCTTGCCGGGCTGGCTTCGTGTGAAATCTAGTCGCGATCCGCCCGGCTCACCACTTAGGACGCGGCGACGCGGAAAGAAATGCCCTAGAGTCACAGATTGCTTTCGAATAACAGTAATAACCGATGCAGCTAAGCGGCTCGCGTGGCCTGCCAAGTCAGGGGAATGGAGAACAGCACCAGCAGCGCACTCATCAGCCACACGCTGTGCCCGCCAAACTGGCCGTAGAGCTGACCGCTGAGCACCGGTGACAATAGCGCGCTGGCACTCCAGCTCATAAAGAACAAGCCGAAGTACTGACCACACTTGCCGCTCTGCGCAAAGTGCATCGCCAGTACATTCAACGGCGGCATGAACAAGGCCTCGCCCAAGGTCCATATCAGTGTCGACAGACAGACAAATGCCAACCCGGATCCGAACGGCAACATGCCCAGCCCACAGGCCAACAGCACGCTGCCGACAAGCATCTGCCAACGCGAGCCCCAGCGTTCGACCGAGTGCGACAGCGGGATCTGCAGCGCGATCACCAACAGCGCATTGAGCCCGAACTGCCAACCGATCGCCTCTGTGCTCAGGTGGTAGTAGTCACGCAGATAATTGCCCAGCGTGCTGTAGACAGTGTCGAACGCAATGCCGAGCACGGCCGTCGCCGCCAGCAGCCAGAGGAACGGCTTGTCGCGAAGCGGCACGTTCGAGCCATCGGCGGATTCGTCTTCAAGCACCAGCACCGGCCGCCGCCACGTCGTGCGCACGAACCACAGCAGCGCGAGCATGGTCATCGCCGCGCTGACAAAAAACACCCATCGAAAATCCGCCTGCGCCAACACCCCACCCGCCACCCCGGCAGCCGCCATGCCCAGATTGCGCGCCACCCGACTCAATGCTTGCGCCCGCGAGCGCTGCGCAACTTCGCAATATTCCATGATCAGCCGCTGGTGCAAAGTGCGAATCGCCCCGTCGATGACTCCGCTGAGCAGCAACAAACCGGCCAGCCACGGCACCTGCGTCACCAGCCCCAACAGCACCAGCACCCACACCGAAACGAAAAACAGCGCCGCCGTCAGCCGCGCCGTGCGCACGTGATCACTGAGCCAACCGCCAAGCATCGAACCAACCAACAACCCCGCGCCATACGCCGAGAGCAACCAGCCGACGGTTTCAATCGCCAACCCCAGTTCCTGACGCAGGTACAACGCCATGAACAGCTTGACCATGGCGCTGAGGCGATTGATGAACAACAGCGCCGCGAGGACCCAGGCCATGGGGGTGAAATAGCCGTTGGGGTGCAACAGATGAGTCAGTCCTTTGAGCATGTAACGTCCGTTGTGGGCGAGGGTTGCTGAACAGTAGACGGGTTGGATTGGAATGTCGTGGGGGTGGGGTCGGGCAAAGTAAAAGCAGAGTAGGGCTACGACGCTGAAGGAAAATGCCTTACAGAGAAATCACCTGACCTGGATGCAACTCCGTTTTTCACGCGGCGCTGAAGATCAAAAGCCCCTCACCCTAGCCCTCTCCCGGAGGGAGAGGGGACTGACCGAGGCGTATGGGCGAGGTACGCCGACGTGCGATACCGCGTCGAACACAGCTTTTGAAAAATCCAAAAATCGGCTCCCTCTCCCTCGGGAGAGGGCTGGGGTGAGGGGCAGCAACAATGCAAATCAAAAGCCGAACACCCACGCTTTTCTCCACTCAATAGGCCGAGTGTCAGCTCGCCTGCTCTTGATCTTGATCCGCCGGCGACGTCGGAACGCTGAGCGGAGGGATTGATCCGGGCGTGGGAGTGCTGAGACAATCTGGCGCAGCTAAACGCAGCGAGAACAAGTTTAATCAAGCAAACAGCAGAAAACCGGCGGATTGAAAAAAACTGCGAGCGGGTCCAGGCGTATTCATTGTTAACGGTAAATACCCAACGTTGATCCACCCATATAAACCTGCGGCTGACCACATTAAGCCGCAGGCATAAAACCGAGGAAATTCTTTCATTGATTAGTTCTTACGACGAAAATCTCGCTCGAATGATTTGTTCTCGGGCCCGTCGAACCTGAATTTCATCGATGCTGTTATTTTGCTTTGCCGGTCAGAATTCGCGGCCTTTGCAATAAATTCAAAGTCCATTTGAACTACACGCTCTTCCAAATTGATCAAGCCTTTATAATTGCCCGACACTGCTTCCCATGTCTCCAAAGGATCATGAGGATTGAAAAACGCATGGAACTTCCGATCTGTACCAAAAGCCCCCTCGACACTTTGGCTTTGTTCAATATCGGCGAACTCAAAAAAAACAGAATCATCATTTCGAATGACTCCTCCCACCTGGCCTCGACCATTAGGGTCGATTACAAACCAGCCCGCGCCCACTACTGGATTGTATACAACTCCATCGATCGAGAATTCCATCTGACCAATTGGTTTACGATGCGGAGGAAGTTCATTAATGATAGACGTAGTGACTTTCATGGTGTTTCTCCGAGTAGTTTCAGGGGCTATACCCCTTGATGCTTATAATCGCTATACCGTATTGGCGCCACTGTAAGACCTGACAGTTGACATCGCATTTGAAACATGCAAAAGGCACTAGGTTGAATGTCCATTTGGCTGCTTTATTTTTTGTTTCCATGCCAACTTAAAGGCGACAGTTCCTCTTTGATACACCGATGAATAGCCGCTCTCTGAGGTAGCGGGACAAGCCGCCAAAAACAGCAGGCAACAAAAAGCCCCCAAGGCATTCACCTAGGGGGCTTTCGATCAAGCAAGCTCAGCGCTTAATGATGCTCACGCGTCGCGCGGAATTTCACATCCGGCCAGCGCTCTTCCATCAACGCCAGATTCACCCGCGTCGGCGCCAGATAGGTCAGATGACCACCGCCATCCAGCGCGAGGTTCTCCACCGCCTTGTTGGAAAATTCCTCAAGCTTCTTCTTGTCGTCGCACTCGATCCAGCGCGCGGAATACACGGTGATCGGCTCATATGAACACTCGACTTTGTATTCCTCTTTCAAACGGCTGGCGACCACATCGAACTGCAGTACACCCACGGCGCCGAGAATGATGTCGTTGCTGCGCTCGGGGAAGAACACCTGGGTCGCGCCCTCTTCCGCCAACTGCTGCAGGCCCTGACGCAATTGCTTGGATTTCAGCGGATCACGCAGACGCACACGACGGAACAGTTCCGGGGCGAAGTGCGGGATGCCGGTGAAACCGAGGACTTCGCCTTCGCTGAAGGTGTCGCCGATCTGGATGGTGCCGTGGTTGTGCAGGCCGATGATGTCGCCGGCATAGGCTTCTTCGAGCTGTTCACGCTCGGAGGAGAAGAACGTCAGGGCGTCGCCGATGCGCACGTCCTTGCCGGTACGCACATGACGCATCTTCATGCCTTTTTCGTACTTGCCGGAGCAGATACGCATGAAGGCGATGCGGTCGCGGTGTTTCGGGTCCATGTTCGCCTGGATCTTGAAGATGAAGCCCGAGAACTTCTCTTCCACCGGCTCGACAGTACGCTCGTTGGCCACACGGGCCAGCGGGCGCGGCGCCCAATCGACGACAGCATCGAGCACGTGGTCGACACCGAAGTTGCCCAGTGCGGTACCGAAAAACACCGGGGTCAGTTGACCGTCGAGGAATTCCTGCTGGTTGAACTCGTGGCAGGCGCCCTGCACCAGTTCCAGCTGTTCGATGAAGCGCTCGTACTCGTCGCCCAGGTGCGCGCGCGCTTCGTCGGAGTCGAGTTTTTCGATGATCTTGGTTTCGGTGCGTTCGTGACCGTGACCGGCGGTGTAGACAATGATGTAGTCATCGGCCAGGTGATACACGCCTTTGAAGTCGCGATAGCAACCGATCGGCCAGGTGATCGGCGCCGCCTTGATCTTCAGAACGGCTTCGATTTCGTCGAGCAGTTCGATCGGGTCGCGGATGTCGCGGTCGAGTTTGTTGATGAAGCTGACGATCGGCGTGTCACGCAGACGGCAGACGTCCATCAGCGCGATGGTCCGTGGCTCTACACCCTTACCGCCGTCGAGAACCATCAACGCCGAGTCCACCGCCGTCAGGGTGCGGTAGGTGTCTTCGGAGAAGTCTTCGTGGCCCGGCGTATCGAGCAGGTTGATCATGTGTTCGCGATAGGGGAACTGCATGACCGACGTGGTAATGGAAATACCCCGCTGCTTCTCCATCTCCATCCAGTCGGATGTCGCATGGCGATCGGATTTACGGGATTTCACCGTACCGGCCACTGCAATCGCCTTGCCCATCAACAGGAGCTTTTCGGTGATCGTGGTTTTACCGGCATCGGGGTGGGAAATAATGGCGAAAGTGCGGCGTTTCGCGACTTCGGCGGCCTGTTGGGTCATGGGAAATCGCCTGGCGGTGATTCAAAAAAGGGCGGCGAGTATAGCTTAAAAAGTGATCGCCGAACCACCGTCCCTCGGCCGCGCGAAACCCCGCAGGAGCTGCCGCAGGCGGCGATCTTTTGATCTTGTTTTCAGCAGCAAAGTCAAAAGATCGCAGCCTTCGGCAGCGCCAACAGGGTGGCCAAATAGTGTCTAACGTGGGAACCTTTTAAAGCCTGGAGACGTCCATCCCCTGTTACGAATCTTCGTCAGGGGCTGAAAAATCAGCAAGTTAGCCTGACGAGGCTGCGCTCATGGCTCGCTTTCACGCCGCTTGGCCGGTGCTGGAAAACGGCTACTTTTCGCGAACGCTGACTTCGGCAACCAGGAATGGTCTTGCCACGCGGAGCAGCGCTCGCCGACTACAAAAAAAGGAGTCCGCCTGTGGCTATCCGCTATGGCAAAGGGCTGATGGGAGGTGCGGTGGTGATCGCGCTCCTGGCCCTGCTGGTCCACTGGATCGGCATCAACACGATCGAACACTACCGCGACGATTTGTTGTTTTACCTGCAAGCTCATCTGATTCTTGTCCTCGCGTCCATGCTGGCCGCCCTTGTCGTGGGCATCCCCGCCGGCATCTTCCTCAGCCGCCCGACCATGGTCGGCCGCGCCGAACGCTTCATGCAGATCTTCAATATCGGCAACACCGTGCCACCGCTGGCCGTGCTCGCGATCGCGCTGGGCATCCTCGGCATCGGCAGTGGCCCGGCAATCTTTGCGCTGTTCCTCGCCTCGCTGTTGCCGATCGTGCGCAATACCTACGAAGGCCTGAAAAACGTTCAGGGCTCACTAAAAGAAGCCGCCGTCGGCATCGGCATGACCCCGCGCCAGGTGTTGTGGAAAGTCGAATTGCCCAACGCCGTGCCGATCATCGTCGGTGGCGTGCGTGTCGCACTGGCCATCAACGTCGGCACCGCGCCGCTGGCGTTCCTGATCGGCGCCAACAGCCTCGGCAGCCTGATTTTCCCCGGCATCGCCCTGAACAATCAGCCGCAACTGCTGCTCGGCGCCGCGTGCACCGCGCTGCTGGCGCTGTTGCTCGATGGCGTGGTCACCCTCGCCAGCCGTCTCTGGCTGGAACGCGGTTTGCGCCCGTCTTAAGGCTCTTGCGAAGGAATATTCATGAAACGTCTTAGTTTGATCTTAGGCTGCGTCCTGCTGTTCGCAGGATCGGCGCAAGCCGCCGAAAAACCGGTCATCCGCCTTGGCGCGCGGGTATTTACCGAGCAGACCCTGCTCGCCGAAATCACCGCGCAATACCTGCGCAGCAAAGGCTACGACGCGCAGATCACTGGCGGTCTGGGCAGCAACCTCGCCCGCAGCGCCCACGAAAGCGGCCAGTTGGACCTGCTCTGGGAATACACCGGCGTGTCACTGGTGGCCTACAACCATGTCACGGAAAAACTCGACAGCGCGCAGTCCTACGCTCGAGTCAAAGAACTCGACGCAAAAAAAGGCCTGATCTGGCTGACGCCGTCGAAATTCAGCAACACCTACGCCCTGGCCCTGCCGAAAAAAGTCGCCGAGGAATATCCGCAGATCAACAACATCAGCCAGCTCAACGAAGTGCTGCGTGCGGAAGCCAAGACCAATCATCTGGTGGCGCTGGATACCGAGTTCGCCAATCGCTCCGACGGTCTCGACGGCATGGTCAAGCTCTACGACATGAACCTGACCCGCAAGAACATCCGTCAGATGGACGCCGGCCTGGTCTACACCGCGCTGCGCAACGGTCAGGTATTTGCCGGTCTGGTCTACACCACCGACGGCCGCCTCAACGCCTTCGGCCTGAAATTGCTGGAAGACGACAAGCATTACTTCCCCGACTACACCGCAGCTCCCGTGGTGCGTCAGGCCACGCTGGACGCCAACCCGAAACTGGCCGAGCAACTCAAGCCACTGGCTGAACTGTTCGATGACGAAACCATGCGCCAGCTCAACGCGCGGGTGGATGTCGACCACGAAAGCCCATCGTCCGTTGCCGCCGATTTCCTGCGCCAGCACCCACTGAATTAAGAGAGGAGAAGTCATGGAATTTCTGAACGCCTTTTCCCATCTCGACTGGCAGCAGGTGATGCACCTGACCTGGCAGCACATCACCCTGGTCGGCATCGCCGTGACCCTGGCGATTGTCATCGGCGTGCCGCTGGGCATTCTGATGACGCGCTTTCCGAGCCTCGCCGGCCCCTTGCAGGCCAGCGCCACGGTGCTGCTGACTGTGCCGTCGATTGCCCTGTTCGGCCTGCTGCTGCCGTTCTACTCCAAGTTCGGCCAGGGCCTGGGGCCACTGCCGGCGATCACTGCGGTGTTCCTGTATTCGTTGCTGCCGATCATGCGCAACACCTATCTCGCCCTGACTGGCGTTGAACCGGGCATCCGTGAAGCTGCACGGGGTATCGGCATGACCTTCGGCCAGCGCCTGCGCATGGTCGAACTGCCGATTGCGGTGCCGGTGATCCTCGCCGGTGTGCGTACCGCCGTGGTGATGAACATCGGCGTGATGACCATCGCCGCGACCATCGGCGCCGGCGGCCTCGGTGTGTTGATCCTCGCCTCCATCAGCCGCAGTGACATGTCGATGCTTATCGTCGGCGCGCTGCTGGTCAGTCTTCTGGCGATTTTCGCCGATCTCGTTTTGCAGTGGCTGCAACGCTCGCTGACTCCAAAAGGACTCCTGAAATGATCGAACTTCAAAACCTCAGCAAGACCTTCCAAAGCAACGGCAAAGATGTCAAAGCCGTGGACTCGGTAAGCCTGACCGTCAATGAAGGCGAGATCTGCGTGTTCCTCGGGCCATCGGGTTGCGGCAAAAGCACCACGCTGAAGATGATCAACCGCCTGATCAAACCGACCTCGGGCAAGATCCTCATCAACGGCGAGGACACCACCGATCTCGACGAGGTGACCCTGCGCCGCAACATCGGTTACGTGATCCAGCAGATCGGTCTGTTCCCGAACATGACCATCGAAGAGAACATCGTCGTCGTGCCGAAACTGCTCGGCTGGGACAAACAGAAATGCCACGACCGCGCCCGCGAACTGATGAGCATGATCAAGCTTGAGCCCAAGCAGTATCTGCATCGTTATCCGCGGGAACTGTCCGGTGGTCAGCAACAGCGGATCGGCGTGATCCGCGCATTGGCTGCAGATGCTCCGCTGCTGTTGATGGACGAGCCGTTCGGCGCCGTCGACCCGATCAACCGCGAGATGATCCAGAACGAATTCTTCGAGATGCAGCGCGCGCTGAACAAGACCGTGATCATGGTCAGCCACGATATCGACGAAGCCATCAAGCTGGGCGACAAGATCGCCATTTTCCGCGCCGGCAAACTGCTGCAGATCGATCATCCCGACACCCTGCTGGCGCATCCGGCGGACGATTTCGTCAGCAACTTCGTCGGCCAGGACAGCACCCTCAAGCGCTTGCTATTGGTGAAGGCTGAAGACGCGGCGGACAACGCGCCGTCGGTGAGCCCGGAAACGCCAGTGGCCGATGCGCTGGAATTGATGGACGAGCACGACCGTCGCTACGTGGTGGTCACCTGCGCCGAGAACAAGGCGCTGGGTTACGTGCGCCGTCGCGACCTGCATCGCCAGACCGGCACCTGTGCGCAATTCCTGCGTGAATTCAACGCCACGGCGGCGTACGACGAGCACCTGCGCATCCTGCTGTCGCGCATGTACGAGTTCAACCGCGCCTGGCTGCCGGTGATGGACGCGGAACGGGTGTTCCTCGGCGAGGTGACGCAGGAGTCGATTGCGGCCTACCTAAGCTCGGGACGTTCGCGAGGAATGAAGACCAACATCGTCTCGCCAGCTGAGACCGTGGTCGCGTAATCCTCCGGACCGAATACTGCAACTGTGGCGAGGGAGCTTGCTCCCGCTGGGTCGCGCAGCGGCCCTTCTTTGAAAAAAAGCGAGGACCGCTTCGCAGTCCAGCGGGAGCAAGCTCCCTCGCCACAGGTTTTCGGCGAATGCAATGGCTGGAAAAGAATCTCAACAACGCGGCGTCTTCTGCTCTCGCCATCGTCTTCAGCGTTTCAGCTGAAAAGCCTCTGAATCAGCACTAATGCCGGGAACGTCGCCGATGTTGTAGTCATCAGACTTATCGACAACTTGGCTGACAAAAACCCCGAACGTGCAGATATGTTTAACACTCGAAAATCCCTCGGGAACATCTGTCCGTCATCTCGGTCGGGTACAAGGAGTGATGAACGCGACGCACGTCAGAAGCGTGCAAAAACGCGACATTTTTAGTTGATCTCACGCCCCTCACGCCCTAAAGTTCGCGCCGAACGTCCATGCTGGAAACGATCCATCCGGCTCAAGTACTGACGACGAGACAGCAAGGCCAAGGGATAGCGGCACATCTCTGGGCCTTTTTGCTTTCGGCGACATGCCTTGGGAAGTAGGCGAACCAAAGTGGGGATACGGAGGACGTTCATGCACCCATTGTTAATTACAGTTTGCCAGTAGGAGTTCCCAGCATGTCGATCCAGGTCGAAGACTATTTCGCGCGCGCTACATTCGACAAAATGAAGGCGTTCGCCGACAAACAGGAAACCCCGTTCGTGGTGATCGACACCGCGATGATCGCCCAGGCCTACGATGACCTGCGTGCCGGTTTCGAATTCGCCAAGGTCTACTATGCGGTCAAGGCCAACCCTGCCGTCGAGATCATCGACCTGCTCAAAGACAAGGGTTCGAGCTTCGACATCGCCTCGATCTACGAGCTGGACAAAGTAATGGATCGTGGCGTCAGCCCGGACCGCATCAGCTACGGCAATACCATCAAGAAATCCAAGGACATCCGCTACTTCTACGAGAAGGGTGTGCGTCTGTTCTCCACCGACTCCGAAGCCGACCTGCGCAACATCGCCAAGGCTGCCCCGGGCTCGAAAGTCTATGTGCGTATTCTGACTGAAGGCTCGACCACAGCTGACTGGCCGCTGTCGCGCAAATTCGGCTGCCAGACCGACATGGCCATGGACCTGCTGATCCTCGCCCGCGACCTCGGTCTGGTGCCGTACGGCATCTCCTTCCACGTCGGCTCGCAACAGCGCGACATCAGCGTCTGGGACGCGGCGATCGCCAAGGTCAAAGTGATTTTCGAACGCCTGAAAGAAGAAGACGGCATTCATCTGAAGCTGATCAACATGGGCGGTGGCTTCCCGGCCAACTACATCACCCGCACCAACAGCCTGGAAACCTACGCCGAAGAAATCATCCGCTTCCTCAAGGAAGACTTCGGTGATGATCTGCCGGAAATCATTCTCGAGCCGGGCCGTTCGCTGATCGCCAACGCCGGTATTCTGGTCAGCGAAGTGGTGCTGGTTGCACGCAAGTCGCGCACTGCCGTCGAGCGCTGGGTGTATACCGATGTGGGCAAGTTCTCCGGCCTGATCGAAACCATGGACGAAGCGATCAAGTTCCCGATCTGGACCGAGAAGAAAGGCGAGATGGAAGAAGTCGTGATCGCCGGCCCGACCTGTGACAGCGCCGACATCATGTATGAGAACTACAAGTACGGTCTGCCGCTGAATCTGGCGATTGGTGACCGCCTGTACTGGTTGTCGACCGGTGCGTACACCACCAGCTATAGCGCGGTTGAATTCAATGGCTTTCCGCCGTTGAAGTCGTTTTACGTGTAAGAGGCAGCGGCAAGTTTCAAGCTGCTAGCTGCAAGTGAAAAGCCCACGATGTTGTGGGCTTTTTTGTGGGTGTTCGGCTGGGGGTTCATTTGCACTTGAGACCGAAGCCCCTCACCCCAGCCCTCTCCCGAGGGAGAGGGAGCCGATGTGCATGCTTTTCAAAATTGAGTTCGACTGGATATTTCAGGTCGATGTATAGCGCAGGAACGACGCGGTCAGTCCCCTCTCCTCCTGGGAGAGGGCTAGGGTGAGGGCTTTGCGGTTTCAGCCGCGCTGCAACTCTGCATACCGAGCGGCATACTGACTAGCCATCACCTGAATCCGCAGATCTGTCGCATCAGCCAGCGTCTGACTCGCCACCCGCAAGAAATTCAGATTACCGCCGGCCAAGGCTTTCTCAAGCCAGTCGACCGCCTCATCAATCCGTCCTTCACCCGCCAACACCGCCGCATAACTGAACTGCCCACGAAAATCCCCCGCTTCAGCCGAGCGCCGATACCAGTCACGCGCCGCTGGCGGATCCGCCGGACACACCTGCCCCTCCTCCAGATAGCGCCCAAGCAGATTCATCGATTTGGCATGGCCCAACTCAGCCGCGCGTCGATACAACACCAACGCCTGCAGATGATCAGCCGTCACCCCGCGCCCGGTCGCCAGCAGATTGGCGAGGTTGTACATCGCCCAGTCCAGGCCCGCCTCGGCGGCGATTCGATAATGCTGCGCCGCCACCGAGGCATCCGCCGCACAACCCCAACCATGCTCATGGCAACGTCCGAGCATGTTGCGCGCCATCAGGTGCCCGCGTCCGGCGGCGATGGCAAACCAGCGCAGCGCCAGCGCTTGATCCTGCGCGATGCCATGGCCGTCGAGCAGGATCTGCCCGAGCAGCGCCTGCGCTTCAACCTCGCCCTCACCCGCCGCCAGCAAAATCGCCTGCGCCGCTCGAGCCGGGCTTTCTTCAAGCATCGCCGCCAACCCGGCGGCATCGAGGACTTCCTCGCGGCGTAGCAAGAAACTCATACCTCGACCCACCGCCGCAGCAGGTTGTGATAAGTGCCGGTGAGGCGGATCAGCGAGGGATGATCGGGGACGTCCTGGGTCAGTTGCTGAATCGCCGCGTCCATCTCGAACAGCAATGCGCGCTGGCTGTCTTCGCGCACCAGGCTTTGTGTCCAGAAAAACGACGCATAACGTGCGCCGCGAGTGACGGCATTGACCTTGTGCAAACTAGTGCCCGGATACAACACCATGTCGCCGGCCGGCAACTTCACTCGCTGGCTGCCGTAGGTGTCCTGAATCTCCAGCTCGCCGCCGTCGTAATCTTCCGGCTCGCTGAAGAACAGCGTCGCCGACAGATCGGTGCGCACACGCTCGATGCTGCCCTTGGGCTGGCGTACGGCATTGTCGATATGGAAATCGAAACTGCCGCCGGCGGTGTAACAGTTCACCAACGGTGGAAAGACTTTGTGCGGCAATGCGGCGGACATGAACAGCGGATTTTTCCACAGCCGCTCAAGCATCGCCGCGCCGATTTCCTTGGCCAGCGGATGGCCTTCGGGCAATTGCAGGTTGTGCTTGGCCTTGGCCGACTGGAAGCCCGCAGTGATCTTGCCATCGGCCCAGTCCGCCTGCTCCAGGGCCCGGCGGATGCGCTGCACTTCGTCTTTTGCGAACAGCCCGGGAATGTGCAGCAGCATGGCAATGTCACCTGATGGCAAGAAGGCGGCAATGGTATTGATTCTTATTGACCGTGTAAAACCCGCAAGACGAATGAACGGACAGAAACCGTAAGGGCAAATTGTAAAGAATGTAAATTCAATGCGAATAACAATGTTTCGCAATTGATACGAATACCTGTTTACCCTATATTCCGCCGCCTCAAATCCTTGGGGAGGGGAATAAAAATGGCACGTCAACACGCACAACTACCGGTCAGTTCACCACGTCTGCTCGCCTCGGCAATCGGTGTCGCAATCACCGCCGGCTCTGCGGGGCAGATGGTCTTTGCAGCGGAAAAAACCGACAGCAAAGCGTCCGGCAATGCCATCGCCCTGGACGCTACCGCCATCACCGGCGAAGCCCAGGACGCGACCTCCTACCAGGTCGAAAAAGCCTCCTCACCCAAGTACACCGCGCCGCTGGTCGACACGCCGCGCTCGGTCACCGTCATCCCGCAACAAGTGCTCAAGGACACCGGCGCGCTGAACATGCAGGACGCACTGCGTACCGTGCCGGGCATCACCTTCGGTGCCGGTGAAGGCGGCAACCCCCAGGGCGATCGGCCGTTCATTCGTGGCTTCGACGCTCAGGGTGACACCTATCTGGACGGCGTGCGTGACACCGGATCGCAGAGCCGCGAGATCTTCGCCGTGGAAAACATCGAAGTCAGCAAAGGCCCGAACTCGGCCATTGGCGGTCGTGGCGCAGCCGGTGGCAGCATTAACCTGGTGAGCAAGAAAGCGCACCTGGGCAACTCGTTCGACGGCGGCTTCACCTACGGCTCCGACCAGACCCAGCGCTACACCCTCGACGGCAACTACCAGTTCAGCGACAGCGCTGCTGGCCGTCTCAACCTGATGAGCCATGAGAGCAACGTCGCCGGTCGCGACAAGGTCGATTACGACCGCTGGGGCATAGCACCCTCCCTGGCTTTCGGCCTGGGTACCGATACCCGCGTCAACCTCGACTACTACCACCTGGAAAGCAACGACACTCCGGACTCGGGCATCCCGTACACCATCCCAACCGGTGGTTCGGCCGCACGCACCAAGTCCAACCCGGACAAGCCGTACGCCGGTGGCGATCACGACAACTTCTACGGTCTGGATCGCGACTTCCGCAAGGGCCGCACCGACACCGCGACCTTCGCCATCGAGCACGACCTGAACGATGCGCTGACCATCAAGAACACCCTGCGCCACGGCACCAGCATGCAGGATTACATCCTCACCCAGCCGGACGACAGCAAGGGCAACGTCAACAATGGCAGCGTCTGGCGTCGCGCCAACACACGGGTGAGCAACACCGAAACCACCACCAACCAGACCGACCTGTTCGGCACCTTTTACGTGGCCGGTTTCAAGAACAGCTTCTCCACCGGTGTCGAGTACACCCGTGAGCAGAGCGAAAAATCCTCGTACAACGTCAACACCGACACCACACCGCGCACACCGGGCAACTCCAGCACCAACTGCAACCCGGGCCTGATCGGCGCGGCCAGCGGTTACAACTGCACCTCGCTGTCGAACCCGAACCCGAACGATCCGTGGAACGGCGCGATTTCGCGCAACTACGCCGGCACCGACACCCAGGCCGATACCTACGCGCTGTACGTATTCGACACGCTGGAATTGTCCGAGCAATGGCTGGTGAACATGGGCCTGCGTTACGACCACTTCGACACCGATTACAAGACCTACAACGCCGCTGGCCGCACCACCTCCAAGGGCGATGACACCAGCGAGTTCGTCACCGGCCAGTTCGGCGTGGTCTACAAGCCGGCGGAAAACGGCAGCATCTATGCTTCCTACGCGACCTCGGCGACGCCGCCGGGCAACACCTTGGGCGAAGGTCAGGAAGGCAATCCGCTGGGCGGTACGCCGGATCGCAGCGGCAACCTGCTGAGCAGCGACATGGAGCCGGAAACCACCAGGAACTACGAGATCGGCACCAAGTGGGATCTGCTCAATGATCGCCTGTCGCTGACCGCCGACATCTTCCGCACCGAGAAGGAAAACGCTCGCGTGCAGGTCGACACCAGCTCCTACGAGAACGCCGGCAAGACTCGCGTGCAAGGTTTCGAACTGTCGGCCAGCGGCAGGATCACCGACAAGTGGCAGGTGTTCGCCGGTTACGCCTTCATGGACAGCGAACAGGTCGACGGCGGCCCGCTGGGTCGCGCCAACGACGGCAACGATCTGCCGAACACACCGAAAAACAGCGCCAGCCTGTGGACCACCTATCAGGTCACGCCAAAGCTGACCATCGGTGGTGGCGCGTTCTACGTCGACGACGTCTATGGCAGTGTGGCGAATACAACGATGGTCGACTCGTACGTACGTTACGACGCGATGGCGGCCTACAAGCTGACCAAGAACGTCGACCTGCAACTCAACGTGCAGAACCTGACTGACGAAACCTATTACGACAAAGCCTTCTCGACCCACTTCGCCAATCAGGCGGCGGGACGTACGGCGCTGTTGAGTACCAACTTCCACTTCTGATTGCTGTGGAAACCTGTAGGAGTGAGCCTGCTCGCGATAGCGGTGTGGCAGTCAGCATCAATCCCTCT
>NZ_QETJ01000056.1:0-29722 GCF_003105095.1 Pseudomonas sp. NDM
GGCTGCGATCTTTTGATCTTGAAAAAGCAAAGATCGCAGCCTTCGGCAGCTCCTGCACGGAAATGTTGTGATCGCTCAGGCGAACGTTGAACCCTGTTCTAAGCTCACAGTCGTATCGTCACTTGCACGTTCGTACACAGGAAGGAGTCTGCATGGCAAGTCCCGGAATGAAAACAGCGGTCATGCTGAGTCTGTTCACTTTGCTCACCGCTTGCGGCGACAAGAAACCTGCTCAGGAATACCTGCCACGGGTCTTTGTGCAAGCGGTCGAACCGGCCAACTACGCCGCAGCGGTGACCCTCACCGGTGATGTGCAGGCGCGGGTGCAGACGCAGCTGTCGTTCCGCGTCGGCGGCAAGATCATTCAGCGCATGGTCGATGTCGGCGACCGGGTCACGGCCAAACAGGTACTGGCCAAGCTCGATCCGAAAGATCTGCAGACCAACGTCGATTCCGCTCAGGCCCAAGTCGTCGCCGAACAGGCCCGCGTCAAGCAAGCCGCGGCGGCCTTCGTCCGTCAGCAAAAACTCCTGCCCAAGGGCTACACCAGTCAGAGCGAATACGATTCGGCGCAAGCGGCGCTGCGCAGCAGCCAGAGCGCATTGAGCGCGGCGCAGGCGCAGTTGGCCAACGCCAGGGATCAGCTCAGCTATACCTCGCTGATCGCCGATGCACCGGGCGTGATCACCGAGCGCCAGGCTGAAGTCGGCCAAGTGGTACAGGCCACCGCACCGATTTTCAGCCTTGCCCGCGATGGCGACCGCGACGCAGTGTTCAATGTCTACGAATCGCTGCTGGCCGAGCGGCCGTCCGATCGTTCGATCGTGGTCAGCCTGCTCGACAACCCTGAAATCAAAACCACCGGCACCGTGCGCGAAATCACCCCCTCGGTATCGGCGCAGTCGGGCACCGTGCAGGTCAAGGTCAGCCTGGACAAATTGCCGCCGGGCATGCAGCTCGGTTCGGTGGTGAGCGCCACCGCCAAAGGCACCGGCAAATCGGCGGTGGAACTGCCATGGTCGGCGTTGACGAAAAACATCAGCGACCCGGCGGTATGGCTGGTCGATGACAAGGGCGAAGCGCAGTTGCATACGGTCACCGTCGGTCGTTACCTGACCGGCAAAGTGATCATCAGCGAAGGCCTCAAGGGCGGCGAGAAAGTCATCGTCGCCGGCGGCCAGTTGCTGCACCCCGGCATGAAAGTCGAGATTGCCGAAAACACCTACAAGGATCTGCAACCGGGAGCGCAGCCATGAAGCGTCTCGGCCTGTTGTGCATGGCGCTGCTGCTGGGCGCCTGCTCGGAAAAGGAAAAACCACCGGAACCGGTACGCCCGGTGCTGTCGGTCACGGTCAAAGCGCTGAACGAAGAAAGCCTCGGGCGCTTTGCCGGCAGCATTCAGGCGCGCTACGAGAGCAACACCGGTTTCCGCGTCGGCGGCCGGATCGCCCGGCGTAACGTCGATGTCGGCGCCGAGGTGCAGAAGGGCACTTTGCTCGCCACCCTCGACCCGTCCGACCAGCAGAATCAGTTGCGTTCGGCCCAAGGTGATCTGGCGAGGATCCAGGCGCAACTGATCAACGCCCAGGCCAACGCACGTCGTCAGCAAGCGCTGTTCGATCGCGGCGTCGGTGCCCAGGCGCAACTGGACGTCGCCAACACCGACCTGAAAACCACCCAGGCCTCGCTCGATCAGGCACGCGCAGCGGTCAGCCAGAGCAAGGACCAGTTGAGCTACACCGAGCTGCGCTCCGATCACAAAGCCGTGGTCACCGCGTGGAACGCCGAGGCCGGGCAGGTGGTGACCGCCGGGCAACAAGTGGTGACGCTGGCGCAACCGGACATCAAGGAAGCGGTGATCGACCTGCCCGATACGCTGGTCGATCAGTTGCCCAGCGACGTGGTGTTCTCGGTGGCCGCGCAACTGGACCCGAGCATCAACACCACGGCGATCATCCGCGAGATCGAGCCCCAGGCACAAAGCGCTACGCGCACCCGTCGCGCCCGTCTGACGTTGTCGGATACGCCGGACGGTTTCCGCCTCGGCACCGCGATCAGCGTGACCCTCAGCTCGGCGATCAAGCCGCGGATCGAACTGCCGCTCACGGCCTTGCAGGAAGTCGATGGCAAAACCCGGATCTGGGTGATCGACACGCAAAACAAAACCGTCAACCCGCGTGAGGTCAGCGTGGTCAGCCGTGGTGACAACAGCGTGGTGCTGGCCGGCGGTGTGCAAAACGGCGAACGCGTGGTCAGCGCCGGCGTCAACAGTCTCAAACCCGGACAATCGGTAAAACTTGACGAGGACAGTCAATGAAAGGCTCTTTCAACCTCTCCGAATGGGCCCTCAAGCACCAGTCTTTCGTGTGGTACCTGATGTTCGTCGGGCTGCTGATGGGGGTGTTCTCGTACTTCAATCTGGGGCGCGAAGAAGACCCGTCATTCACCATCAAGACCATGGTGATCCAGACCAAATGGCCGGGCGCGACCCAGGAAGAAACCCTCAAGCAGGTCACCGACCGCATCGAGAAAAAACTTGAGGAGCTCGATTCCCTCGACTACGTGAAAAGCTACACGCGCCCCGGCGAATCGACGGTGTACGTGTACCTGCGTGACACCACCAGTGCCAAGGACATCCCGGAAATCTGGTACCAGGTGCGCAAGAAGATCGACGACATTCGCGGCCAGTTCCCCCAGGGCATTCAGGGCCCGGGATTCAATGATGAATTCGGTGACGTGTACGGCTCGGTCTACGCCTTCACCGCCGACGGCCTGACCATGCGCCAGTTGCGCGATTACGTGGAACTGGCGCGCGCCGAAATCCGCAACGTGCCCGGGCTGGGCAAGATCGAAATGGTCGGCCAGCAGGACGAAACGATTTACCTGAATTTCTCCACGCGCAAACTCGCAGCGCTGGGTATCGACCAGCGCCAAGTGGTGCAGAGCCTGCAATCGCAGAACGCCGTGACCCCGGCCGGGGTGATCGAGGCGGGGCCAGAGCGGATTTCCGTACGCACCTCGGGCCAGTTCGCTTCAGAAAAAGACCTCGCCGAGGTCAATCTCAAGCTCAATGATCGCTTCTATCGTCTGGCCGACATCGCCGAGATCAGCCGTGGCTACGTCGACCCGGCGACGCCGGAATTCCGCTTCGACGGCAAACCGGCGATCGGCCTGGCGATTGCCATGCAGAAGGGCGGCAACGTTCAGGAGTTCGGTAAAGCGCTGCACGAGCGCATCGACCAGCTCACCGCTGATCTGCCGGTCGGCGTTGGCGTGCACACGGTTTCCGATCAGGCGGTGGTGGTGGAAGAGGCCGTTGGCGGTTTCACCAGCGCCCTGTTCGAAGCGGTCATCATCGTGCTGGTGGTGAGCTTCATCAGCCTCGGCGTGCGCGCTGGCCTGGTGGTGGCCTGCTCGATTCCGCTGGTGCTGGCGATGGTCTTTGTGTTCATGGAATACAGCGGCATCACCATGCAGCGGATTTCCCTCGGCGCGCTGATCATTGCCCTTGGCCTGCTGGTGGACGATGCGATGATCACCGTGGAAATGATGGTCACGCGTCTGGAAATGGGCGAGAGCAAAGAGCAGGCGGCGACCTTCGCCTACACTTCGACGGCGTTCCCGATGCTCACCGGTACGCTGGTGACCGTCGCCGGTTTCGTGCCCATCGGCCTCAACGCCAGCTCTGCCGGTGAGTACACGTTCACGCTGTTCGCGGTGATCGCGGTAGCGATGATCGTCTCGTGGGTGGTGGCGGTGTTCTTCGCGCCGGTGATTGGCGTGCACATCCTCAGCGACAAGGTGAAGGCCCATGATGCCGAGCCGGGTCGCGTCGGCCGGGCGTTCAACGGCGGTCTGCTGTGGGCCATGCGCAATCGCTGGTGGGCGATCGGCGTCACCGTGCTGTTGTTCGTGCTGGCAGTGTTCTGCATGCGCTTCGTACAGAACCAGTTTTTCCCGGCATCCGACCGCCCGGAAATTCTCGTCGACCTGAACCTGCCGCAAAACGCCTCGATCGATGAAACCCGCAAAGCGGTGGACAAGCTCGAAGCAACGCTCAAGGGCGATCCGGACATCGTGCGCTGGAGCACTTACATCGGTCAGGGCGCGATCCGTTTCTACCTGCCCCTCGATCAGCAATTGCAGAATCCGTACTACGCGCAACTGGTGATCGTCAGCAAGGATTTCGAGGCCCGCGAGGCCCTCAGCCAGCGCTTGCGCGAGCGCCTGCACAAAGACTTCGTCGGCATCGGCAGCTACGTGCAGGCCCTGGAGATGGGGCCTCCAGTGGGGCGTCCGATTCAGTACCGGGTCAGCGGCAAGGACGTCGATCAGGTGCGCAAACACGCCATCGATCTGGCCACCGAACTGGACAAGAACCCGCACATCGGCGAGATCATTTACGACTGGAACGAACCGGGCAAAGTCCTGCGCATCGACATCGCCCAGGACAAGGCGCGGCAACTCGGGCTGTCGTCCGAAGACGTCGCCAACCTGATGAACAGCATCGTCAGCGGCTCGCCGTTGACCCAGGTTGATGACGACATCTACCTGATCAACGTGGTCGGTCGCGCGGTGGACTCCGAGCGCGGTACCCCGGAAACCCTGCAGAACCTGCAGATCGTCACGCCGAGCGGCACCTCGATTCCGCTGCTGGCGTTCGCCACCGTGCGCTATGAACTGGAGCAGCCGCTGGTGTGGCGTCGTGATCGCTTGCCGACCATTACCATCAAGGCCTCGGTGCGCGACGAGATTCAGCCGACCGATCTGGTGAAATTGCTCAAGCCGTCGATCGACGCTTTTGCGTCGAAATTGCCGGTCGGCTACAAGGTCGCCACCGGCGGTACGGTCGAGGAAAGCGGCAAGGCCCAGGGGCCGATTGCCAAGGTGCTGCCGCTGATGCTGTTTCTGATGGCGACGTTCCTGATGATCCAGTTGCACAGCGTGCAGAAGATGTTCCTGGTCGCCAGTGTCGCCCCGCTGGGGCTGATCGGCGTAGTGCTGGCGCTGGTGCCGACCGGTACGCCGATGGGCTTTGTGGCGATCCTCGGGATTCTTGCGCTGATCGGCATCATCATCCGCAACTCGGTGATCCTGGTGACCCAGATCGATGAGTTCGAGCAAAAGGGCTACGCGCCGTGGGACGCGGTGGTCGAAGCCACCGAACACCGACGCCGCCCCATCCTGCTGACCGCCGCAGCGGCGAGCATGGGCATGATCCCGATTGCGCGGGAAGTGTTCTGGGGGCCGATGGCCTACGCGATGATTGGCGGCATCGTCGTGGCGACGTTGCTGACGCTGCTGTTCCTGCCGGCGTTGTATGTAGCCTGGTACAAGATTCGTGAACCGCAGAAGGACGCGGCTTAAAAGCGAGTGCTGCGCACTCATCGCGAGCAGGCTCACTCCTACAGTTGAAATGCGTCCCCTGTAGGAGTGAGCCTGCTCGCGATGGCGTCAGAACGGTTTATGAAGATTTATGCCACACGCTCGCCAGCCAAGGCTGCTGTTCGCGCGGCAAACCGGCCGGCCGGTAATAATGCTCAAGCTCGACAAACCCCGCCGCCGTCAACAAACCGCGCCAGGCCTCGAGATCGTGGTACGAGCCGTAGCGCGGCCCGTTCCAGCCCTCCCGGTTGTCGCCACGCGGATTGGAGCTGAACAACACACCGCCCGGTTTCAGGGTGTCGTGCAATTGCCGCAGCACCTGCGGCAATACCTGCAACGGCACATGAAACAGCACGGCATTGGCGAAAATGCCGTCGAAGCGTGCGGCGGGCAGGTCAAGTTGCAGAAAGTCCTGCTGCCAGACTTCGCAACCGCTGTCCTCGCGGGCCATGCGCGCGAATTCCTGCGAGCCATCGAGGCCGATCGCGTGGTGGCCCATGCGCGTGAACGTCTGCAAATCCCGTCCCGGACCGCAGCCGAAATCCAGAATGGTCAACGGCGGCTCCGCCTGAATGTGGCGCAACAGCGCTTCGATATTCTGGCTGACATCGTGGTCGCGAGTGCCCTCACGGAAATCCTCGGCTACCGAGTTGTAGTGACCAAGAGTAGTGGCGGTGATCTGTTCGAGGTCGCTGGGCGTTTTCATGATCGATGCTGTATTGGCAATGTGAGGGCGGACTATAAGCTGTTTTGCCGGCAAAAAAACGCCGCCTGCGCTGGCTTCAGTGCGGGCGGCGATGGGTGCCAGGCTTCAGAGCTGCTTCGCTCCCAGACAATCGATCGAACGGTCCATCATCGCTTTGGCCATTTCCAGCAGATGCCAGACCGAGAACACCATGGCGCGATCCGCGCCCCCGAGCTGATCACCGCATTGATGCACGGTCACCGAAGCGCAGCGCAGCAGATCGGCGACATACAACTGCGCATCCTCCAGCGTCACATCCTCGCTGATGCTGTAGACACGTTTCTGTCCCGCCAACGTGACCTGTGTGCCAGCCAGATGCGAGTCGACGGCGCGGCACAGTGCGGAGCGATCCTTGAGCAAATCCTCGGTGAACCGCTTGCTTGAGGTAAGGCTGAGTGGCGGATCGGCAAGATTTTTTTCCATGGGTAAACTCCTGACTACAAGTGGGAGCCAACCATTTCGCGACTAAACGAGCAGGGCGGCGGCTGCACGCGGATCAGTCGCCGGCCGCCGGTTATCGGCGCACCCGAAAGTGCCCTGCGCACAGCCAACATCGGACAGCTAAAGCCTCTGCCGAGGTCAGGCCTGACTGCACGCCCAGCGAATCCGGACAACTGAATCCGGTCACCGCAAAACAGTGACGACCGGAGATTAGCTACGGGATATTTCGGGTACAAGCGGGCAAATTATTCTAGGAATCGTCCTGCAAACCCGCGTGGTTCGGGCTGGCGAAACGATAAAAATCATGTAGGAAGCTTCTGATTTTAACTACAGGCGTTGCCCAAAATAGTGCGATCACATCGGCTCGGTTGATGGCCACCTGCCGCTATCGACCTTAGCGCTTATTCAGACCTCGCGCCAGCCTGTCTCCACCCAATTGAATCAGCGCCACCAACGCCACCAGCAAGACAATCACCGTCAACATGATCTGACTGTCGAAGCGCTGATAGCCGTAGCGGTAAGCGATATCCCCCAACCCGCCCGCACCGATTGCACCGGCCAT
This sequence comes from Pseudomonas sp. NDM, assembly GCF_003105095.1. NCBI lineage: Bacteria > Pseudomonadati > Pseudomonadota > Gammaproteobacteria > Pseudomonadales > Pseudomonadaceae > Pseudomonas > Pseudomonas sp. NDM. The sequence continues at coordinate 7,134 of NZ_QETJ01000056.1, forward strand.
CGCCGAGGAGTTGATCATTGTCACCAGGGTGATAGTGAACCCTCCGACAATTCCGGGCAGCGCCTCGGGCAACAGTACATGCCAGACGATGTGCCAGCGTCGGCAGCCCATCGCCTGTGCCGCTTCGATCAGGCCATGATCGACCTCGCGCAGACTCACTTCGGCGATCCGCGCAAAGAACGGCGTTGCCGCGATTGTCAGCGGAACCACAGCGGCCCACACACCGTATGTGGTGCCGACGATCAGGCGGGTGAATGGAATCAGGGCGACCATCAGAATCAGGAATGGAATCGAGCGGAACAGATTGACGAAGGCGCCCAAGGCGCGGTTCAGCAACGGCGCTTGATAGATCCCGCCCTTGTCGCTGGTGACCAGAATCACCGCCATGGGAATGCCCACCAGCAGCGCGATCAGCGACGACACGCCGACCATCAAAAAGGTGTCGATAAAACCCTGCAGCAAGCGATCAAACCACATAACCCAATACCTCCACCCGTTGCGCCCAGTGTCCGGCGTGTTCACGCAATTGTTCGGCGCTGAAAGTCGAGCCGCTGACGGCCAGCAACAGCTGCCCCAGCGCATGACCCTGGATCCGTTCGACACCGCCCTGAAGCAGCTTCACCCGGCCACCCAATGCAGCGAATAACGCGGCCAGATCCGGCTCGTCTGCCGCACTGCCGGTGAACTGCAAACGCAACACCACCGCCGCATCAGAAGCCGTGGATTGCGCCTGCAAACGGCTTTGCAATTCTTCCGGCAGGGCGTGCTGCAGCGGCGCCAGCAGGGTCTGGCTGACTGCGTGTTGCGGATTGCCGAACACTTGCCACACCGGCCCTTGCTCGACCACATGGCCATGCTCGAGCACGACGACGCGGTCGCAAATCTCGCGGATCACCGCCATCTCGTGAGTGATCAGCACAATGGTCAGGCCCATGCGTTTATTGATCTGGCGCAACAGGCCGAGGATCGACTGCGTGGTTTCCGGGTCGAGGGCCGACGTCGCTTCATCGCAGAGCAGAATGTCCGGGTCATGTACCAGCGCGCGGGCGATGCCGACGCGCTGTTTCTGCCCGCCGGAAAGCTGCGCCGGGTATGCCTTGTGCTTGCCTTGCAGGCCGACCAGTTCGAGCAGTTCGCGGACCTTGTTCTCGCGTTGCGCTTTCGGCACACCGGCCACTTTCAGCGGCAACTCGACGTTCTGCCAGACGGTCTTGGCCGACATCAGATTGAAATGCTGGAAGATCATGCCGATGCGGCGGCGCAGGGCGACGAGGCGGTCTTCATCGAACTCGCCGATATCCACCTGATCGATCAGCACGCGGCCCGATGTCGGTTGCTCGAGACGATTGATCGTACGGATCAACGACGACTTGCCGGCGCCGCTGCGGCCGATGATGCCGAACACTTCCCCGCGCTGGATTGCCAGGTCGATGCCCTGCAAAGCCGCGACCGGGCCTTGCCGGCCGTTGTAGGTTTTGCCCAGGCCGATAAAGCGTACGTGGGCGCGATTCAACTCGGGGTGCAGCTCGGTTTGTTCAGCATTGTGTGGCTCTGGAAGCTCCAGTCGCCGTTGGATCGCGGCAGTCATGTTCAGCTTTCCCAACCGGCCTGATAGAGCTTGCCGTGGGCTTTGTCCAGCGCCGCGCGAACGGCTGGCGAATGCTGATAGATGTCGACGAACTTGATCAGGCGCGGGTCGGTTTTGCTCTTCGGCTGGATGACGAACTGGATCACGTATTCCTTGTGATCGAGACCGTCGAACAGCAGCGCCGAGCCGGCATCGAAGGTCTTCGCCAATCGGATATAGGCCGGGTAACCCTGGACCAGATCGGCGTCGTCATACGCGCGCACCAGTTGCACGGCTTCGACCTGAAGGATCTTGATCTTCTTCGGGTTGGCGACGATGTCGTCCTCGGTGGCCTTGTAGCCGACGCCCGGTTTCAAGGTGATCAACCCGGCCTTGGCGAGCAATTGCAGCCCGCGACCGCTGTTGATCGGATCGTTGGCGATGGCGACGCTGGCGCCTTCGGGCAGCTCATCGAAGCTTTTGTATTTCTTCGAATACAGGCCGACGTTGTTGATGATCCCCGGTGCGAACGGCACCAGATCGAAACCGGACGCGGCTTTGGCGTTTTCCAGGAACGGGATGTGCTGGAAGTAATTCACGTCGATATCACCAGCGGCGAGGCTGACGTTGGGCGCGATCCAGTCGGTGAATTCCACCAGCTCGACTTTCAGGCCTTGCCTGGAGGCCTCTTCGACGGCGGCTTCCAGCGGAATGGCAAACGCGGCGGTGGTGCCGATTTTCAACGGTGCATCGGCGGCGAAGATAGCCGAGCTGAACAGGCCGAAGGCCAGGGCCAGTGCTTTGACTGGGTGGGACAGGAGTTTCTTGGTCATGATGGTTTTTTCCAGTCAGTGCATAAGATGTGTGGTGTCTGTTATGGCCTCATCGCGAGCAGGCTCACTCCTACATTTGGAATGCGTTCCCCTGTAGGAGTGAGCCTGCTCGCGATGCTTTTAGCGGCGAAACGCGGAACCGGTGTGTTGCTCGGGCAACTGCGCCTCCCCGTGAAACAGCTTTTCGCGCAAGGTGCCGTCGTCGTACGCGGTCTTGTACGAGCCGCGCCGCTGCAACTCGGGAATCACCAGTTCGATGAAATCGACATAGCTTTCCGGGGTGACGATGCGGGTCAGGTTGAAACCGTCCAGCCCGGTTTCGGCGATCCACGATTCCAGCGCATCCGCCACTTGCTCGGGCGAGCCGACCACGGTGATGTAGCGGCCTCCGAGGGCGTGTTGCTCGAGCAATTTGCGTCGGGTCCAGTCGTTGTTCTGCAGATTTTTCGTCGCCGACTGAATCGCGTTGCTCTTCACGTACTGGATCGGTTCGTCGATTTCGTATTGGGCAAAGTCGATGCCGGTGGACGCGGAAAAGTGCGCCACGCCGGCCTCGGCACTGGCGTAACTCAAGTACTCGGCATGCTTGGCCCAAGCCGCCTCTTCGGTGGCACCGACAATGACGTTGAGGCCCATGAACACCTTGATGTCTTGCGGATTGCGCCCGGCCTCGACCGCGCTGGCGCGGACTTTATCGACCTGCACCCTGGTCGACGGTTTGTTCTGACCGCTGATGAACACGCACTCGGCGTGCCGCCCGGCGAAGAGCAATCCGCGATCGGAGCTGCCAGCCTGAAACAGCACTGGCGTGCGCTGCGGTGAAGGTTCGCAGAGGTGATAGCCCTCGACCTGATAGAACTCGCCCCTGTGCTCGACCTTGTGCACTTTTTGCGGGTTGGCGTAGATGCGCTGCTCCCGGTCATTGAGCACCGCGCCGTTTTCCCAGCTGCCTTCCCAGAGTTTGTACAACACCTGCAGATATTCTTCGGCCTGGTCATAGCGACGGTCGTGTTCGACCTGTTCGCGCAGACCCATGGCTTTGGCAGCGCTGTCCAGGTAACCGGTGACGATGTTCCAGCCGACCCGGCCGCGACTCAGATGATCGAGCGTGGACATGCGTCGAGCGAACAGATACGGCGGTTCGTAAGTGAGATTGGCGGTCAGGCCGAAGCCGAGGTTTTTGGTGACAGCGGCCATCGCCGAAACCAGTAGCAGCGGATCGTTGACCGGCAACTGGATCGACTCCTTCAGCGTCACGTCCACCGAGTTCTGGTAGACGTCGTAGACGCCGACGATATCAGCGATGAACAAGCCATCGAATAATCCGCGCTCCAACAGCTGCGCCAGTTCGGTCCAGTACTCGATGGTGTTGTAGCGGGTCGAGGTGTCGCGCGGATGCGTCCACAGGCCATGATTGATATGGCCGATGCAGTTCATGTTGAACGCATTGAGCAGGATCTTCTTTTTCGCGACGGCCATCAGATGGTCCCCCGCAATGGCGGTTTTTCGTCATTGAGGTAGTAGTTGCCCACCGCGTGATATTTCCAGCGCACTGGGTCATGCAGGGTGTGCACGCGAGCGTTGCGCCAGTGCCGGTCGAGGCCGTGCTCACTCAGCGTCGCCTGACTGCCGGCGAGTTCGAACAGCGTACTGCCAGCGGCGAGGGAAATTTCCGTGCTGATTGCGCGTGCTTCAGCCACCGCGATCGATGCGGCAGCGACAGTGTCAGCATTGGTTTCAGCTTGCGCGGCATCAAGGAATTCGCCGGCGCGCTCGAGCAAGGCTTCGGTGGCGTGCAGACGAATGCTCAAGTGGCCAAAGCTCTTCAGCGTCAGCGGATCTTCGGTGGCTTTGTCGTTGCCGGAATCGATCCACGGACGGGTCTTGCTGCGCACGAAGTGCAACGCATCTTCGTAAGCGGCGCGGGCAATGCCAGTGTCGATGGCGGCGTGAAGAATCTGCGCCAGCGGGCCGACGGTGGTCGGGCGCTCGAAAGCGCTCTGGAACGGCAGCACGTCTTCAGCCGCCACATACACATCTTCGAACACCACCGAGCCGCTGCCGGTGGTGCGCTGGCCGAAGCCGCTCCAGTCGTCGATCACCGTCAGGCCTTTGCTCTCACGCGGGACGAAGGCCAGTTGCTGCACGCCGTTTTCATCGACTACCGACGTCGGGATGCGCTGCGCGTAAATCGCCCCGGTCGAGTAGAACTTGCGACCGTTGATGCGATAACCCTCGCCGTCGTGGGTGAGGCGCGTGACGCGGTCGTGTGCGGTTTTGGTGCCCAGTTCTGCCAAGGCATTGCCGAAGCGTTGCCCGGCGAGTACCTCGGCGTACAGGCGCTGTTTCTGTTCGTCGCTGCCATTCACGCGCAGCACTTCCAGCGCGTAGAAATGGTTCTGCGGAATCTGTCCCAGCGAGCCGTCGGCCTGGGCGATCAGCGCGATGACTGTGGCCAGGGTGACGTTGGATACGCCAGCGCCGCCGTATTCTTTCGGCACGCTGATGGCCCACAAACCGGAGCGGGAAAACACTTCGAGCTCCGCCAATGGCAGGCGGCGTTCGCGGTCGCGCAGGGCACTGTCGCGCTTGAAGTCTTCGGCCAGGTCGCTGGCGACGATCAGGGCTTGCTCATCGCTGGTGATGACCGCGACGTGATGGGAAAGCGTCATGTTTTTCCTCCAGATGTCTGGTCGTCTCAGATCCAGGAATGGCGAGCCGGCAAGGTGCCGTTGAGGCGATAAGCACCGACCGCGTGATATTTCCAGCGCACCGGGTCGTGCAGGGTGTGCACGCGTGCGTTGCGCCAGTGGCGGTCGAGATTGAATTCGGCAAGGGTCGCGCGACTGCCCGCCAGTTCGAACAGCTTTTCGCTGGCCAGCAGCGATACTTCGGTGGTCAGCACTTTCGCTTCGGCCACGGCGATAGACGCGCGTGCGGCCGATTCGGCAGTCAGCGGTGCGGCGTGGACCTGATCGAGTACTTTGCCGGCCTTGCGCAGCAGTGCTTCGGCGGCGTGCAGTTCGATTTTCAGCTTGCCGATATCGGCGATCACGTAGAGGTCATCGCTGGCGCGCTCGACCTTGGCATCGATCCATGGCCGCGCGCGGGTTTTGACGAAGTCGATGGCGTCGTCGATGGCGCCACGGGCGATGCCGGCATCGATCGCCGCTTGAATCAGCTGCGACACTGCGCCTTGGGTGTTCGGCTTCTCGTTGATCTTCCAGTTGTCGATGACCAGGCTCGACTCGACGCGCACGTTGTTCAGCAAAATCGTGCCGCTGGCGGTGGTGCGCTGGCCGAAGCCCGACCAGTCATCAACGATGCGCAAACCCGGTGTGCCGCGACGGACGAAAGCCAGCACTTGCCTGCCGTCATCGTTGAGCGCTTTCACCGCGACCCAGTGCGCAAACAGGGCACCGGTGGAGTAGAACTTCTGGCCGTTGATCACGTAGTCGTCGCCATCGGCGGTGATGCGCGCTTTCAGTTCCAGAGTATTTTTTGTGCCACGTTCCGGGCCGGCATTACCGATGCGCGAGCCTTCCAGAACACTCTGGAACAGCTGCTTTTTCTGCGCTTCGGTGGCGCTGCCGAGCACCAGATTGATGATGCCGAACTGGTTCTGCGGAATCTGCCCGAGCGCCGGGTCGGCGGCGGAAATGATCGCGAATACTTCGGCCAGCGTGACGAAGGAAACCTGAGGGCCGCCGTATTCACGGGGAATGGCAATGCTGCCCAGACCGCTGCGGGTGAACTGTTCGATTTCCGACCACGGCAGCTTGCGCTGGCGGTCGCGTTTGGCCGCCTGCACGCGGGCAACCTGCGCCAGGTCATGGGCGGCCTTGATCGCTTGAGCGTCGTTGCGCAGTACTTGCGCGGGCAACAACAGCGGGGCGATGTCCAGATCGGACTGCACGTTTGCATCTGCAAGACTGGACATCAGTGCCGCTCCCTGGCTGCACGCAATGCCCTGGCGATCTGCACTGGGGTGATTGTGTTCCGGACCATACCTACCTCACATCTCATGAAAAACGCCGCGAAGCGCGACGATTGAAAGAATGTCCGGTGGTCCGGTTCATATACCCTAAGCGCGTATAAAAATTAAATAAACTAACTTTTAGGAATATGCATAGAAGGGGGGATGTCAGCGTTGGTTGCCGATTTTCAGGTGAGAGGTAACTTACCTCCCATCCTGACCAGGGCTCACTTGGTGCGCGATTCGGCGGCCTTGAATTCGGGCTTCAACGGGACTTTCACATACGGATTCACGCAGCCGATTTTCAATGTGCGCGGCGGCGCCCAGCGCGAGTTGTTACCGACCCGGTCGAGGATGCAATAGGTCACGTCCAGTCGCAGATCTTCGCCCGCTTCGACGATGACTGCCGGTGGCACCCACACCTGAATCGGCAGCCCGACGTCGGCCGCCGTGACCGGCGCCAGATCCATGCGCACATCGCCCCAGCGCAGGGTGATGGCGTCGTCTTCAGCCATGTTCAGATAGGGTTCGATGGTCAGCGGCACGCCGCGTTTGATCTGGTTGGGGTTTACGCCCTGACGGCGAATCGCCTCCGGGATGATCACCGGTGCCAGTTGCTGATTTTCGTCGTCGCACTGCCCAGTGGGCTGGCCACCAGGGCAATCAAGTTTGACCTGCACCCGGGTCGCTGAGGACAGGGCGGGGCCTTGGCCGACCTGCATTACGCGGTAGTGAATGCGGGCGGTACCGTTGGCGATGAAACTCTCCGGCACCCGCAGGCTGACGGGCGCGCCGACATCGGCCGCGCTGAGGACTTTGGAAGCGACATAACACTTGTTCCAGAACAGCTCGATCAGGTCGCCATCGTCCATGCCAGGGTAGGGCGGCACATTGACCAGCAGGTGAGCGGCTGTCGCCAGGTTGACGCCGGTTGTCTGTGCGCATGCCAGCGTTGGCGCTGCAAGTTCGGGGGTGTGCGAAGTGCGGGTCATCGGTTTCTCTCCTTGAAGTCTTGCAGCGAAATCCGTTTCTGGAAAACAAAAGGCGCGAATCAACTGGCAATAAAGTGACAAGTATTTTGCTCAGTATTGATTTGGTTTTTTTGAACTAAGTGGCGCCGGTTGCCGACTAGATAAAAGTCTGCAGAGAGGGGTGTCAATAGACGGGGTTAGTTAATCCGTGAATTACAAGTTAATCAGAAATCTCCTACGCCATTGAGGCACTGTGCCTCGGCGGAGTGGCGAAAGCAGCTACAGAAAAACGCCGATTCCGCTGCGTTTTGTGCGGGTTTATGCTTGAGCAAACGTATAGGGATGCGATGACTCAAGGATGAATGCATGCATTGCGCAATGTATCTTGCGTGCGCTGATAATAAATATCTGAAAGGTACAAGTGCGGGAGAGAAAAGCTAACTTCCATCCGTGGAAGTTAAGAGCTATTGCAGAGAAAGTTCTCAGGCGTGATTCAGGAACTTGCTGAGAAACTGTTGGGTGCGTTCTTCTTTCGGGTTGGCAAACAGTGCTTTCGCTTCACCTTGCTCGACAATTACGCCCTTGTCGAAAAACACCACACGATTGGCCACGTCACGGGCGAATCCCATTTCATGGGTGACAATCACCATGGTGCGATTTTCTTCCGCAAGTCCTCTAATGGTTGCCAGCACCTCGCCAACCAGTTCCGGATCGAGCGCTGAGGTCGGTTCGTCGAAGAGGATGACTTCCGGCTCCATCGCCAGCGCCCGGGCGATCGCCACGCGCTGCTGTTGGCCACCGGAGAGACGACGCGGATAAGCATCCTCTTTGCCGGCGAGCCCAACCTTGGTCAGCAGCTTCTTGCCCAGCGCAACGGCTTGGTCGCGCGGCATCTTCTTGACCACGATCGGGCCTTCGATGACGTTTTCCAAGGCAGTGCGATGGGGGAACAGGTTGAAGTTCTGGAACACGAAACCGACGTGCTGACGAAGGTTACGCACCAGACTCTGTTGCTGGTTCAACGGGCGGCCGGTATCGATTTCGATATCGCCGACCTTGATCCGGCCGCTGGTGGGTTCTTCGAGGAAATTCAGGCAGCGCAGGAACGTCGTTTTCCCCGAGCCGCTGGGGCCGATGATCGCGACGACTTCGCCTTCCTTTACCTCAAGGTCGATGCCGTTGAGCACGACCTGACCCTTGAATTGCTTGGTCAGTTTTTCCACGACAATCATCGGGTCAGGACTCCTGGTCATGCCGATTGACCCGCTCTTCCAACTTGTTCTGGAAGTGCGAAAGCACTGTGGCCAGAATCCAGTAGATCAGCGCAGCGGCAAGATACATGGTGAAGACTTCGAAAGTCCGGGCGGTAATCAGCTGCGCCTGACGGAACAGTTCCGGCACCTGGATGGTGGCGGCCAGCGCCGTGTCCTTGACCAGCGAAATGAAGCTGTTGCCCAGCGGCGGCAATGCCGTGCGCATCGCTTGCGGCAGGATGGCCCGCCGCAAGGTCTGCGCGCGGGTCATGCCGATACTCGCAGCAGCTTCCCACTGACCGCGTTCGATCGAACCGATCGCGGCACGCAGGATTTCACAGGCGTAGGCGGCCATGTTCAGCGAAAAGCCGATCAGTGCCGCCGGCAGCGGATCAAGCTCCATGCCCAGTTGCGGCAGGCCGTAATAGATCACGAACAATTGCACCAGCAACGGCGTGCCGCGGAAGAACGACACGTAGATGCGGGCCAGCCAACTGACCGATTTGAAGCGCGACAGGCGCATCAGTGCCAGGCCGAAGCCCAGCAGCAGACCGAAGAACATCCCGCCGAGGCTGAGAACTACCGTGTAGTACGCGCCCTTCAACAGGAAGGGCGCGGAATCCAGCGCGAGTTGGAAAGCCTCTTCCATTATTTAGTGACGTCTGCGTTGAAGTATTTCTTCGACAGTTTCTCAAGGGTGCCGTCGGCACGCAGTTCGTCCAGCGCCTTGTTCACCGCAGCCAGCAGTTCAGGCTCGCCTTTGCGCAGGGCGATACCGGATTCCTGACGGGAGAAGGCCTCACCGGCAGCCACGGTTTTCGGGGCTTTCTTGGCGTATTCGAGTGCAGCCAGACGGTCGATCAGGATGGCATCGGTACGACCGTTGTTGAGGTCGGCGAACTTGGTCGGATCATCATCGTAGGTGCGCACGTCAGCACCAGGCACGTTGGCGCGAACCCACTGCTCGTAGTTGGTGCCCAGGCCGACACCGACTTTCTTGCCGGACAGGTCAGCGGCGGTCTTGATATTCAGCGCCGACTCTTTGCTTTTCAGCACGAGGGCCTGAATGCCGGAGACAGTGTAGGGTTCGGAGAAATCATACTTCTTCTTGCGCTCGTCGGAGATGGTCACCTGATTGACAACGAGGTCCAGACGCTTGGATTCCAGCGCAGCGAGGATGCCGTCCCATTTGGTCGGCTGGATCTTGGCCTTGACCCCGAGTTTTTGCGCCAGCGCTTCGGAGAGCTCGACTTCGAAACCGGACAGCTTGCCGTTCTCGTCGACGAAGCTGAACGGCGGATAAGTACCTTCCAGGCCGACGTTGAGAACGCCTTTGTCCTTGATCTGTTGCAACTGCTCACCGGCCACTGCCTGACCGATCAGGCCGGCGCCCAGCGCCAGACCCAGCGAACCGACCAGCAGAGTGCGACGTAGTGCGGAAAAATTCATGACAAGCCCCTGTGTTTTCTTATGGAAGACGCTTAAGGAATGTAGGCAAATGGGTGATTTGGACGACAGCGCTATCCTGCCTTAAAGCAGCTTAAGCGTCTCGCCCGAAATTCGCCTGCGGCGAGACTATAAGATGTCTGTTTTAGACTTGAAAATACTTAATATGGAAACTGTTATTCATTTAAGGAATATGCATGTTTTTTAAAAGATCTGCTCTTACAGAAAATCCTTGTAGGCAAACAACGCCGGCGCCCCACCGGTGTGCAGGAAGATGATCGGGCCGTCATCGAAGCGCTGCCGGCCGATCCCGTCTAACAGGCCGGCCATGGCCTTGCCGGTGTACACGGGGTCAAGCAACAGACCCTCCTGAGCGGCCAACAGTTTCACCGCCGCCAAAGTCCCGGCATTGGGTTCGCCGTAACGCGGGCCGAAATACTCGTCCCACAGCTCGACCTTGAAGCTGGTCGGCAACTCGATGCCCAGCAGCTCAGCGGTGCGTTCAGCCAGACCCTGGACCTTCGGCCGCTGATCTTCTTCACTGCGCGAAACCGTCACACCAATCACTGGCAATTGCGGCAGCGCCTCACTCAGCGCCAGTCCGAGACCACTGTGAGTTCCGGCACTGCCGGAGGCCAGTACCACTGCGGCGAATTCGATGCCGCTGTCCCTGATCTGCTCAGCCAGTTCCAGTCCGGCACGCACGTAACCCAGGGCACCGAGCGCATTGGACCCGCCAATCGGTACCAGATACGGCTTCTTGCCGTTGCTGCGCAGGCGCGCGGCGAGGGCGGCCAGTTGTTCGTCAGCATTGTCGAGGTTGTCGACCAGTTCGACCCTGGTGTCGAACAGATCCAGCAGCAGACGATTGCCGTTGCCGGTGTAATTGCTGTCGTCAGTGCCCAGCGGGTTCTCCAGCAGCGCCACGCAGCCCAGGCCGAGTTTCGCCGCCAGTGCAGCGGTCTGGCGCACGTGGTTCGATTGCAGCGCGCCTGCGGTAATCAGCGTGTCGGCGCCTTGTGCCAGCGCATCGGCGCCGAGGTATTCAAGTTTGCGCAGTTTGTTGCCGCCCATCGCCAGCGGCGTCAGGTCATCACGCTTGATGTACACCTCGCGGCCAAGCCAGCTCGACAGGCGTTCGAGTTTTTCCAAGGGTGTGGGATGGCTCAGCAGTTCAAGACGGGGAAAGCGTTGCAGCTGTGGTTTGATCATGGGTCCGTACTGGCGCAGAAGAATGAATGGACTATAGGCACGCGCTTTTGCCCGGGCAACCGCCAATCGCTTATAGCCAAATGGACTGAAGCCAGCACTATCGGTTCTTAATTCGTTGGCAAAGGCATGCCGTAAAGTAGGCGCCGTTGACGCGGCCAGACAGTCCGGCCGCCCCGTGAGGAGACTTCACCGTGAGCGAGCGTTCCAGCCATTGGCAATTGCAGACCATCGTCAGCCAGCTGCGCAGCGCGCGGGATCAGTGGCGTGCACAGAATGGCCGGGCATCCGGAGAGCAGGGTGGGCGCGAGTTGCCGTCGCGGGCGGCGATGGCGGAAATCCTCGAGGCGCTGTGCGGCGCGTTGTTTCCGATGCGTCTGGGTCCGGTGGACCTGCGTGAGGAAAGTGAAGATTTCTACGTTGGTCACACCCTTGATGTAGCACTGAATGCCTTGCTGGCGCAGACACGCCTGGAGTTGCGTTACGTCGCTCGCCACAGCGCGCAGGACGACAGTGAAGTCGAGGCCCGGGCCATTCGGATCGTGCAGGATTTTGCCTTGGCCTTGCCGGGTCTGCGCGCGCTGCTCGACACCGACGTGCTGGCGGCGTACCACGGCGATCCGGCGGCACGCAGCGTTGATGAAGTGCTGCTGTGCTATCCGGGCATTCTCGCGGTGATTCACCATCGTCTGGCGCACCACCTGTATCGTGCCGGGCTGCCGCTGCTGGCGCGGATCAGCGCGGAAATTGCCCACTCGGCGACGGGCATCGACATTCACCCGGGCGCGCAGATCGGTCGCAGTTTCTTCATTGATCACGGCACCGGTGTGGTGATTGGCGAAACCGCGATCATCGGCGAGCGAGTGCGCATTTATCAGGCGGTGACCCTGGGTGCCAAGCGCTTCCCCGCGGATGAGGACGGCCAGTTGCAGAAGGGCCATCCGCGCCACCCGATCGTGGAAGACGATGTGGTGATTTACGCCGGGGCGACGATTCTCGGGCGAATCACTATCGGCAAGGGATCGACCATCGGCGGCAACGTGTGGCTGACACGCAGCGTACCGGCGGGGGCGAATCTGACCCAGGCGAATCTGCAGCATGATGACGGGACGCAGAAGTAGGCCGTGGAATCCTTTTCCCCTCACCCCAGCCCTCTCCCGGAGGGAGAGGGGGCCGACCGAGGTGTTATGCGTCATACATCGACCTGAAATACCGGGTCGATTATGGATTCGGCACGGTTTCCTCAGGTTGGCGCACATTCTGAACATCCCCCAATCAGTCCCCTCTCCCTGAGGGAGAGGGGGTGACCGAGGTAATCTTGCGTCATACACCGACCTGAAATGCCGAGTCGATTATGGATTCGGCACGGTTTCCTCAGGTTGGCGCACATTCTGAACATCCCCCAATCAGTCCCCTCTCCCTGAGGGAGAGGGGGTGACCGAGGTAATCTTGCGTCATACACCGACCTGTAATGCCGAGTCGATTATGGATTCGGCACGGTTTTTTCAGGTTGGCGGACATTCTGAACATCCCCCAATCAGTCCCCTCTCCCTCTGGGAGAGGGTTAGGGTGAGGGGCTTTTGATTCTTGCTTGGCGCAGTGAACGAATCTCACAAAAACCGCGTCATACACCTCCTCGGGCGCTGTAGGAAACCTACCGCCCAGCCCGGCGATTAGTCCTTACCACCCCATTCATGTTTAACTTGAACGTTCATTCAAGTTAAACCGGTGGTTCGCTGCCCGCTCACAACAGGAGGCTTGCCTTTGCTGAGTCCGATCATTTCAGCCACGTTTCAACCCATCGAGGTGCACGTTTCATGAGTGCATCGTCTACCCCCGCCAGCGGTCTGGTGCGCATGAATCCGCCGGTGTTCTACTTCGCCGCGACGGTGATTCTGCTGTTTGGCCTTGTCGTCATCGCCATACCTGAACAGGCCGGCGCCTGGTTGCTGGAAGCGCAAAACTGGGCGGCCAACACGGTCGGCTGGTACTACATGCTCGCGATGACTCTGTATCTGGTCTTCGTGGTGGTCACCGCCTTATCCGGCTACGGCAAGATAAAACTCGGTGCCGACCACGACGAGCCCGAATTCAGTTACCTGTCCTGGGCCGGCATGCTGTTCGCCGCCGGGATCAGCATCACCCTGTTCTTCTTCTGCGTCTCCGAACCGCTGACGCACATGCTCCAGCCGCCGCAGGGCGAGGCCGGTACCGCCGATGCTGCGCGCCAGGCGATGCAGATTCTGTTCCTGCACTGGGGCCTGCATGGCTGGGGCGTGTTCGCCTTTGTCGGCATGGCGCTGGCGTATTTCGCTTATCGCCACAACCTGCCGCTCGCCCTGCGTTCGGCGCTCTACCCGCTGATCGGCAAACGCATCAATGGCCCGATCGGCTACGCGGTGGACGGCTTCGGCATCATCGCCACGGTGTTCGGCCTCGGTGCGGACATGGGCTTCGGTGTGCTGCATCTCAATTCCGGTCTGGACTACCTGTTCGGCATCGCCCACACCCAGTGGATCCAGGTCGGGCTGATCACGTTGATGATGGGCGCGGCGATCATCGTTGCGGTCTCCGGCGTCGACAAGGGCGTACGGGTGATGTCCGACATCAACATGCTGCTCGCCTGCGGACTGCTGCTGTTCGTGCTGTTCGCCGGACCGACGCAGCACTTGCTCAATACCTTGATCCAGAACGTCGGCGACTACCTCGGCGCGTTGCCGATGAAAAGTTTCGACCTCTACGCCTACGACAAACCGAGCGACTGGCTGGGTGGCTGGACAGTGTTCTACTGGGCCTGGTGGATTGCATGGTCGCCGTTCGTGGGCCTGTTCATCGCGCGGATTTCCCGTGGCCGGACCATCCGTGAATTCGTCTTCGGCGTATTGTTGATCCCGCTCGGTTTTACCCTGGCGTGGATGTCGATCTTCGGCAACAGCGCCTTGGACCAAGTGCTTAATCACGGCATGAGCGCGCTGGGCATGTCCGCCATCGACAATCCGTCGATGAGCATTTATCTGCTGCTGGAAACCTACCCGTGGAGCAAAACCGTTATCGCCGTGACGGTGTTCATCAGCTTCGTGTTCTTCGTCACCTCGGCGGACTCCGGCACCGTGGTGCTCTCGACGCTGTCGGCCAAGGGCGGCAACCCGGATGAAGACGGGCCGAAATGGCTGCGGGTGTTCTGGGGCGCGATGACCGCGCTGATCACCAGTGCGCTGCTGTTCTCCGGCAGCATCGATGCGCTGAAGTCAGCGGTGGTGCTGACCTCGTTGCCGTTCTCGCTGATCCTGCTGCTGATGATGTGGGGTCTGCACAAGGCGTTCTATCTGGAATCGCAGAAGCAGATCGCGCAGCTGCATTCGCTGGCGCCGGTCTCCGGTTCGCGGCGCGGCACCGGCGGCTGGCGACAGCGCCTGAGTCAGGCCGTGCACTTCCCGTCCCGCGACGAGGTGTACCGCTTCATGGAAAGCACGGTACGTCCGGCGATCGAGGAAGTGACCGCCGTGTTTGTCGAAAAAGGTCTGCACGTAGTCACTCAGCCGGATCCGGCGCATGACAACGTCAGCCTGGAGATCGGCCATGGCGAACAGCATCCGTTCATCTATCAGGTGCAGATGCGCGGCTACTTCACACCATCGTTCGCGCGTGGCGGCATGGGCTCCAAGCAACTCAACAATCGCCGCTACTACCGCGCCGAAGTGCACTTGAGTGAGGGCAGTCAGGACTACGATCTGGTCGGCTACACCAAAGAGCAGATCATCAACGACATCCTCGACCAATACGAACGGCACATGCAGTTCCTCCACCTGGTGCGTTGAATGGCCACTGAGCGCCGGGACGTTTCACGCCTCGGCGCTCAGCACCATGAACAACACCATCGCCGCCACCGGCACGCCGAACACCGCACTGCCAATCGCAATCTCCGTCCCCAACGGCTGCCCCGCATGCACCACGCCGACCGCCCCGTTGATCAGCGTCAACGCCAGCCACAGCGCTGCGAAAGCGTAGGCCAGCGTGTGGCGGCTGAAGCCGATGTGCTCGCCGATGTAAAGCATCAGCGCGAGCAGGACCAGGCCGAAGAAGATGATGATAGCGGTGTGCATGGCAGGTTTGGCCTGGTGGATGGGTGTTGCCTGATCGGCCGCCTTCGCGAGCAGGCTCACTCCTACAGTGGGTCGCGGCTGCCCACAAATCCTGTGGCCAACCCCATTCCCTGTAGGAGTGAGCCTGCTCGCGATAGGGCCACCAGGTTCTCCTCTAGAGCATAGCCAATCCAGCCCCCGCCATATTCATCAGATGCTTTCGCGCTCGATCACTTGGCACTGCAGCAGATTCAGCCGCTGCACTTCGTCGCTCGGCAACACGCCAAGGCTTTCCAGCACGCGTGTCGCGGCGAGTACACCGATCTCCAGTGCCGGTGGTTTGATCGTGCTCAGGCTGGGCAACAGCATCTCGGCGAACGGGTAATCACCGAAGCCGAGAACGGCGCAGTCTTCGGGAATTTTCAAACCGGCGCGTTGCCCGGCGAGCAGGCCGCCGGCGGCGAGGTTGTCGTTGGCGAAGATGATCGCGTCGGGGCGTGGTGAGGCGTTCATCAAGGCTTCCATCGCTTGCTTGCCGGCGTCGAACGGTGCGCGGTCGGCGTCCGGGGCGAAGAACCATGGCTCCCTCCCTGCGCCTCGCAGAGTGGCGGCATAACCATCGCGGCGCTCCAAGGCACTGAAGTCCCCCGGCGCGCTGTTTTGCACGAAGGCGATGCGTTGGTAGCCTTTTTCCAGCAGATGCCTTGCCGCCGTCACGCCCACTTCGAAATGCGAAAAGCCAATCTGCATCGGCCCGCGTTCCGGCTGGTAATCCCAGGTTTCGATGACCGGGATATCCGCCTCGGCGAGCATCTTCTCGGTACCTGCGCTGTGGAAGTGGCTGGTCAGCACCAGCGCTGCCGGCGACCAGCCGAGAAACGCGCGCACGGCATTTTCTTCCTGCTCGATATCGAAATAACTCGACGCCAGCAACAGCTGATAACCGTGTCGACTGAGGGTGTCGCTGAAGCCCTGGATCGTGTTGGCAAAGATCGGCCCGGAGATGTTCGGAATGACCATGCCGACAATTTTCCCGCGCGCCGAGGCCAGGCCGCCCGCCACCAGATTCGGCACGTAGCCCAACTCGGCGACCACTGCCGCAATGCGCTCGCGACGCTCAGGCGAAACCTGTTCGGGCTGATTGAAATACCGCGAGACGGTAATCGCCGACACCCCGGCCGCACGCGCCACGGCATTCAGCGTGACTCGGCCGGCGCCTCGGCGTTTGCGCGTTTTCTCGTCGCTCAAGGCTCGATCCTTGTAAAAACCAAATCGCATATAAAAGTAATTTTTCAGTATTGGACGCTCTATGCCGAGGTGCCAATACTGGCGATGTTAGCGCTAACAAAGCGCGTTGTCTGCTACTCGCGCGAGCGAATGCCCAAGACAGATTCAGGCGCTGTCGTCGCAGAACGGCAGTGGTTCAGGGCCATTTTCGAGCGGATACCTATGCGCAATTTTCCTGGGGCAACACACACACTGACGCAGTCGATTCGCGCGGCGGGCTGGATTTTCACCGGGCTGGCGGCGCTGCCGCTGCCCACCGCGTTTGCCGCTGACAGCAGCGATCAGGAACCGACGCTGAAATCCGTCACGGTGACCGCGACTCGCCGGGAAGAGTCGCTGCAGAAAGTACCGGTGGCAGTTTCGGTGCTCGACGGCGAACAGCTCGAACGCGACAACCGCAACGGCGTGGCGAACATCGTTCAGCAAGTGCCTTCGTTGAACTTCCGCACCGGCGCCTCGAACAAGGACACCTCGTTATTCGTGCGCGGCGTCGGCACCATTTCCACCTCGCCCGGGGTCGAGCCGACCGTGGCGACGGTGATCGATGGCGTGGTGTATGCGCGGCCCGGTCAGGCCACGCTGGATCTGCTCGATCTTGAGCGCGTGGAGGTGCTGCGCGGCCCGCAAGGCACGCTGTTCGGCAAGAATGCCTCGGCCGGTGTACTCAACATCACCAGCAAAGCACCGACCGCCGAGACCCACGGCTACATCGATCAGTCGTACTACAGCGGCAACGAAAGCCGCACCCGTTTCGGCCTCGGCGGCAGCCTCATTCCGGATACGCTGAAGGGCTCGATCAGCACCTTGTTCGGCACGTACGACGGCAACGTCGACAATCAGCACAACGGCCATGAAGTGAACGGCTACAACCATCGCGGCGTGCGCGGCAAACTCGAATTCACCCCGAACGACGACATCACCTTCACCCTGATCGCTGACTACATGCAGTCCCACGACGACGCGCCCAATGGCGTCGTCAGTCAAGCGCTGACGCCGGCCTTCGCCAACGCGCTGAGCCCGGTGAATGCCACCAGCCACAACCGCGATATCAACACCGATACCCGCTCTCACATCGAAGACATCAACAAAGGCCTGTCCGGCCAGCTTGACTGGCAACTGGGTGATTACACGCTGACGTCGATCACGGCGTGGCGTGGCTGGGACAACACCCAGTATCAGGATGGCGATCGCCTCGGCACCGTCACCGCCGCGTTTCCCGGCACCGCAGACAAGGGCGATCTGGCCTTCGACCAATACTCGCAAGAGTTGCGTCTGGCCTCACCGAAAGGCGAGTTTCTCGAGTACGTCGGCGGCCTGTTCTACATGCACGGCAAGGACGACGAGACCTACCGGCGCACCCTGACCACCCCCACTCGCACCGACCGTGGCGTCGCCGATTACAGCACCACCAGCGACAGCTACGCGGTGTTTGGCGAGAGCACGCTGAGCTTCACTTCGGACTTTCGTGGCATCGCCGGCCTGCGCTATACCCACGATGATCTCGAATACGATCACCGACGCGTTTCAACCTCGGCCACCACGGTCAGCGGCATTCAACCCGCGACAAGCAGTTCAGGCTCGGTGGACGAAGACGGCTGGTCCGGTCGCCTCGGCTTGCAGTACGACCTGAGCGATACCGTCACCACTTACCTGACCTATTCGCGCGGTTACAAAGGCCCGGCCTACAACGTGTTCTTCAACATGCAACCGCGCGATACCGAAGCACTGAAACCGGAGACTTCAAACACCTGGGAGGCTGGGATCAAAGCTACCTCCTGGAACAATCGCCTGACCACCAACCTGGCGATCTTCCACAGCGAGTACGACAACTATCAGGCGAACTTTTTCGACACCGTCGCCGGGCAAGTGGTGACGCGCTTGATCAACGCCGGCAGCGTCACCAGCGAAGGCGTCGAACTCGATTACGCCCTGCAAGCCAGCCAGCAACTGAAGTTCTCCGGCGCCTTGGCCTACACCCGCGCACGCATCGACGAATTCGCCTGCCCGGCCGGGGCGGCGGCGTCGTGCAACGTCAACGGCAAACCACTGCCGTTCAGCCCGGACTGGAAAAGCTACGTGCGCGCCGACTACACAATCCCCCTGGACAATGGCCTCGATATTGAATTGGGCACCGATTACAGCTGGCAGAGCGAAGTGCAGTACGACATCAGCCAGAACCCCGATACCAAACAGGGCGCCTATGGGCTGTGGAACGCCAGTCTCGCCCTGGCCGATTACAGCAATGGCTGGCGCGTCGCCCTGCTCGGCAAGAACCTCGCTGACAAGTCCTATTCGCCGTTGCTGGCCAGTGGCGGCAGCTACATCTATCGCGCCGTGCCGCGCGATGACGAACGCTACTTTGGCGTGCAACTGCGCAAGGATTTCTGAGATGAGCCGACAGATGAAACTCGGTGCGTTTCTCATGGCCACCGGGCACCACGTGGCAGCGTGGCGGCACCCGGATGTGCCGGCGGATGCGGGGCTGGATTTCGCCCATTACAAACGTCTGGCGCAAACCGCCGAAGCGGCGAAGTTCGATGCGCTGTTTGTCGCCGACAGCGTCGCCGCACCGACCCAGGACATCGCCAGCCGCATGGCGCGCTCCGATCACTTCGAGCCGCTGACGTTGCTCTCGGCACTGAGCGCGGTGACCGAGCACATCGGCCTGATCGCCACGGCCACCACCAGTTACAACGAGCCGTACCACGTGGCGCGCAAGTTCGCCTCGCTCGATCATTTGTCGGGCGGACGTGCCGGATGGAATCTGGTGACTTCGGACAACGCCGCCGAGGCGCTGAATTTCGGCCGCGACGCACACATCGGCCATGCCGAACGCTACAGCCGCGCCCGCGAATTTCATCAAGTGGTTACCGGGCTCTGGGACAGTTGGGAGGACGATGCCTTCCACCGCGACAAGGCCAGCGGCGCCTATTACGACCCGCAGAAGCTGCACGTGCTCGATCATGTGGGTGAGCATTTCCGGGTCAAAGGCCCGCTGAATGTCGCGCGCTCGCCACAGGGGCAGCCGGTAATTGTCCAGGCCGGATCTTCCGAAGCCGGGCGTGAGCTGGCCGCGCAAACCGCTGAAGTGGTGTTCACCGCACAGACTTCGCTGGCCGCCGCTCAGGCGTTTTACGCCGATATCAAGGGACGCTTGCCCAGGTTCGGACGCAGTGCCGATTCGCTGAAAATCATGCCTGGCGTTTTTGTGGTGGTCGGTGCCAGTGAGGCTGAAGCGCAGGAGAAATGTGAAACGTTTCAGCAATTGGTCGAACCCGAGGTGGGCGTTGCGCTGCTTGGGCGTATGCTGGGCAACTTCGATTTATCGAAGTACCCGCTGGACGGGCCATTGCCAGAGTTGCCGCTGACTGACAGCGGTCAGCAGAGTCGACAGAAACTGCTGACCGAACTGGCGGGTCGGGAGAACCTGACCCTTGCCGGACTCGGTCGCAGGATCGCCGGCGGGCGCGGGCATTACAGCCTGGTCGGTACGCCGGCACAGATTGCCGATCGCCTGCAGGAGTGGTTCGAGCAAGGCGCGGCGGACGGCTTCAACGTGCTGGTACCGCACCTGCCGGGCGGGCTCGAAGATTTCGCCAAAGGCGTGGTGCCGGAACTGCAAAGGCGTGGCTTGTTCAGAACTGAATATGAAGGCCGCACGTTGCGGCAGAATCTGGGCCTGACTCGACCCGGCAATAGATTTGCGTAACAGCCTTCGCGAGCAGGCTCGCTCCCACACGAGCAATCGACACCCATTTCAAGACAGACAAGAGAGGATTCGATGACCTACACCGCTGCCGAAAACCGCTATGACTCCATCCCCTACCGCCGCGTCGGCCGCAGCGGTCTGGTGCTGCCGGCACTGTCACTGGGCCTGTGGCACAACTTTGGCGACAGCACACCGATCGACACCCAGCGCGCCTTGCTGCGCACGGCGTTCGATCTGGGCATCAACCATTTCGATCTGGCCAACAACTACGGCCCGCCGTACGGCAGCGCCGAGATCAATTTCGGGCGCCTGCTGCGCGAAGACTTCAAGCATTACCGTGACGAACTGATCATCTCCAGCAAGGCCGGCTGGGACATGTGGCCCGGCCCTTACGGCCAGGGCGGTGGCTCGCGCAAATACGTGCTGGCCAGCCTCGACCAGAGTCTGCAACGCCTCGGTCTGGACTATGTGGATATCTTCTACTCGCACCGCTTCGACCCGGATACCCCGCTGGAAGAGACCGCCAGCGCCCTCGCCACGGCTGTACAGCAGGGCAAGGCGCTGTACATCGGTATCTCGTCCTATTCGGGAGTGAAAACCCGCGAGATGGCCGCGTTGCTGAAAGAGTGGAAAGTGCCGCTGCTGATTCATCAACCGGCGTACAACCTGCTCAATCGCTGGGTGGAAAAGGATCTGCTCGATACCACCGATGAGCTCGGCACGGGCGTCATCGCCTTCACGCCGCTGGCGCAGGGCTTGCTCACCGACAAATACCTCAACGGCGTGCCGGCCGATGCACGGGTCAATCGTCCGGGCGGCGGTTCGTTGCAGGCGTCGCATTTGTCCGAGGCCAACATCGCCCATGTGCGCGCATTGAACGAGATCGCCCAGCGTCGCGGCCAGAGCCTGGCGCAACTGGCGCTGGCGTGGACGCTGCGCGACCCACGGGTGACTTCTGCGCTGATTGGTGCGAGCCGGCCGGAGCAGATTATCGAGAACGTTGGGGCGTTGAAGAATTTGAGTTTTAGTGCTGAAGAGCTGGCGGAGATCGATCGGTTTGCCCAGGAGGGCGGGATCAATCTTTGGGAGAAGCCTTCGACGGCGGAATAAGCGACCCTCACCCCAGCCCTCTCCCAGAGGGAGAGGGAGTCGACCGAGGTGTCTGTCGCCATACATCGACCTGAAAAAACGAGTCGATTATGGATTCAGCAAAGCAATATCAGGTCGGCGTACCTCTAAAGCATCCCCCATTCAGTCCCTTCTCCCTCCGGGAGAGGGTTAGGGTGAGGGGCTTTTGCTGTTCAGGGCTCAGCGAAAAAACGGCACATCCCCCAACACCGTCGCCCGCTGCATCACCCGCCGCGCCGGGCGGTAGTCGTCTACTGCGTAATGCTGGGTCACGCGGTTATCCCAGAACGCAATGTCGTCTTTCTGCCAGCGCCAGCGAATGGTGAATTCCGGTCGGGTCGCATGGGCAAACAGAAACTTAAGAATCGCCTCGCTCTCGGTTTCCGAGAGTTCGTTGATCTTCGAGGTAAACCCTTCACTGACGAACAGCGAGCGCCGTCCGCTCACCGGGTGCGTGCGAATCACCGGGTGCGACAGCGGTGGATTCTTGCGCCGCGCCTCTTCCCACTGCGCCAGCGCCTCCGGGGTATTGCCGTAGCGCTCCAGGGGAAACGACCGGGTGAAATCATGGGTCGCCGTCAGCCCTTCGAGCAGGGTTTTCATCGGTGCCGACAACGCTTCATACGCGGCGATACCGCTCGCCCACAAAGTGTCGCCACCGAATTCCGGCAGCAACTTGGCGCTGAGCACGGCGCCCATCGCCGGCGTCGGCAGGAAGGTCACGTCGGTGTGCCAGATCGCGTTGTCGCGCACGTCGGTGACGGCGGTATCGAGGATCAGTACTTCCGGTTGCTCCGGCACGTTCGGGTAGATCGGATGAATGTGCAGGTCGCCGAAATAATGCGCGAAACGTGCCTGCTGCGCCGGCTCGATCGGCTGGTTACGGAAGAACAGCACCTGATATTTGAGCAACGCCTGTTCGATGGCGTCGCGGTCTTCCAGGCTCAGCGGCTGGCTGATGTCGACGCCGCTGATCTGCGCGCCGAGGGCCGAGCTTAACGGGGTGATATTGAGGGTGCTCATGGTCTTTCTCTTCAATTGCGGTCATCACCCTATGTAGGAGCTGCCGAAGGCTGCGATCTTTTGATCTTGATCTTTTTAAAAACGAGATCAAAAGATCGCAGCCTT
>NZ_QETJ01000057.1:0-29465 GCF_003105095.1 Pseudomonas sp. NDM
GGGAAGTCATTTGAACTGTGGGAGCGGGCCTGCTCGCGAATGGGGCGACGCGGTCTCAGGGCTTCAGCGCTTTCTTCGGATAAATGTCATACCGGCTCGATTTGCCATCCAGGGCATGGCTCGGTTTCGGCCCTTCGATGCACGGTGCCTTGCGCGGGCGTTTGACGACTACCCGGTGCGTGGCCAGTGCCAGCGCCGCTTCAAGCAAGGCCGGTGCGTCCGGATCATCGCCCACCAGCGGGCGAAACAGGCGCATTTCCTTTTTCACCAACGCGGTTTTCTCACGATGCGGGAACATCGGATCGAGATAGATCACCTGTGGTGGCTCCCCTTCCCAATGCCGCATGACCTCGATGGAGTTGCCCTTGAGCAATTTCATCCGCGCCACGATCGGCGCCACGTCGAAATCTTCCGCCGCCCGCGCCAGCCCATCTTCGAGCAGCGCGCCGATCAACGGCTGACGCTCGATCAGGCTCATCTCACAACCCAGACTGGCCAGCACGAACGCATCCTTGCCCAGCCCTGCCGTGGCGTCCAGCACGCGCGGACGCACGCCTTGGGCGATGCCGACCGCTTTGGCGATCATCTGCCCGCTGCCGCCGCCATACAAACGCCGGTGCGCCGCGCCGCCCTCGACAAAGTCGACCCGCACCGGGCCCGGGGCGTCCGGACCAAGCTGCTGCAACTGCAACCCCTGCTCGCCGACCTGCAAGGCGAACTCGCCGTCCGCCTCGCCGAGCGGCAAGCCGAGACGTTCGGCCCAGTGCTCGGCTTGTGCTTGAAACGTCGGGGCGAGTGCCTGGACATGGATGCGGCAGGCCGCGGGTGACTCGATCATGAAAAAACGCTCAAAAAAGTTAAGGATCGACAAAAACCGCCGATAAACCATTCAACGCGCATTTTGCCAGAGCTGAGCGGCAACCGAAAAAAATGTCAGGCATTCTTCCCACATCGATTGGCTACGTTTCGCCCCATGGCGACTTCAGCCGTCATAACACTCAAGCACTGAGCGGCGTCAGTCACCTGTGGCAGGATTTCTTTGCCCAGGCCCTGGCCGAACAGACGAGTGAAGTGGTGCCGGCCTGTGGCACGTTTCCACCGGTTGACCTGAACAGCCCGGAAGAACCGACCGTTGGCAGCGAGCTGCACGCGCACATCGTCAGCCAGCGCGAGTGCGATGTGGTTGAAACCGAAGTTCGCCCGCCAGAGCCGCTGTTCCTGCCGATCGCTGAATTCGAAATGGAACTGCTGGACAAGCCGTTCCCACCGTTCCCGCCAGAAGAACTCAAAGCCCAGCAAGAGCAGCAGAATTTCGACAGCAGTTGGGTGCGTCCGATCGTGATCAACAATGGCCAGCCGCTGCCTGAGCCAGGCCCCGCTCCGCAAAAACGCCCACTGTACCTGCCGATCGCCGAGTTCGACCTGGACTTGCTGCAGAAGCCGTACCCACCGTTCCCGCCGGAAGAAATCGTCGAGCAGCAGAAGGCCCTGGACTTCGACAACGGCTGGGCTCGCCCGATCGTTCTGCAGAACCTGCGCCTCGCCGCCTGACCCTCAGCGACACACGCTCCAGCGCCCGACATCGACATGAAAGTGATTGCGATGGGCGGCGTTGTAATCCGGGCTCAACACCACACTGAATGACTCACAGGCGCCATCGCGCACCTGGCGCAGAAACTGTGCGTCCTGATTTTGTTTGGGCCAATCCTTGAGCACGCTGATCGTGCGTCCATCAGCCAGGCGGAAGCCGGCGATGTCCAGCGCGTCGGCACTGGCGTGTCGACTGAGCGCGCCGTTCTCACGGTTGTAGACATTGCGACAGGCGAAGCTGCCGAGATGGTCGACACGCGTGACTTTCTGGCCATACACCGATTGCGCGACCGGTTGCAGGGTGTGGTGTTCGAACATCGCGTAGGCGACCGCCAGCGGGCAGCTGGCGATGAAACTGCTGCTCAGCGCCACTTCACCGCCCTGCACACGCAGAGCGCCGATCAGCGGGCACTTCGCACCGGGACTGTCGGCCTGGCGGCTGACGCGCAGATCCGCGCTGCCCAGCGCCTGTGCGCACAGCTCAGGATCGCTGCGCAGGCGCATGAGTTTGTAACCGGTCAGCCAGTTGGGCGCGGCTTTTACGTCCAGCGGTGCCCACGGATTCCACTGCGCTGGCACGTCCAGCCAGCCGCGCCAGACACTGACCGCTGCACCGCCGATCGCCAGCAACACCAACCAGAACAGCCAACGCCCCATGCTCAGTCCTTGAAGAATTGATTGGCCTTGGCGTACGGCATCGACTGCGACGTGAAGCCAAACGTGCCGGACTGCTGGATTTCTTCAGCCGCGCGGAAAAATTCGCCGAACGCCGCCAGCGCCAGCGCCGATCCGGTGCTGATCCGCCGTACGCCCATTTCCTCAAGCTGTTGTACGGTCAGTTTCAAACCGCCAGACATCAACACATTGACCGGTTTCGGCGCCACGGCCTGCACCACTGCGCGCACTTCTTCGGCGCTGCGCAAACCCGGCGCATAAAGAACGTCGGCACCTGCGGCGGCAAATGCCTGCAAGCGGCGAATGGTGTCATCGAGGTCGGGATTACCGTGCAGGTAGTTTTCCGCGCGAGCGGTGAGGACAAAGGGAAACGGCAGCGTGCGCACCGCCGCGACGGCGGCTTCAATGCGCGCCACGGCGTGTTCGAAGCAATAGATCGGCGCGTCCGGACGCCCCGTGGCATCTTCGATCGAACCACCCACCGCCCCCGCCTCGGCTGCGCGCAGAAGACTCTGCGCAGCCTCGACCGGGTCATCGGCAAAGCCGTTTTCCAGATCCACCGCCACCGGCAGATCAGTCGCTGCGACGATCGCGCGGACATTGGCCAGGGTCTCGTCGAGACTCAACGCGCCGTCCGCCTTGCCTTGGGAGAACGCGTAACCGGCGCTGGTGGTGGCCAAGGCCGAATAACCCAGACTGGCGAGCATCTTCGCCGAACCGGCGTCCCACGGATTGGGAATCACGAAAGTCTCCTGACGATCATGCAGGGCCTTGAAGGCTTGGGCTTTAAGCAGTTGCGCCTGACTGGCTTGGACGTTCATCGACGGGCTCCCGGGCAGAAAAAAACCGCCTCAGAGCAAGCCAAGCTGCTCGACGGCGGGTTCTCTGTATAGCTCAGGCAGCGCGGGCAAGCCAGGCAAACGTTGCATCAGTTGCGCGTGAAAACGTTGCGCGAGTTTCGCTGCCAACAGGTTGTCGGCGGTGTGCAGGAAGATGTACGGGGTGCGGCCCTCTTCGATCCATTCGGCGATTTTCGCCACCCACGGCACGAGAAACGCATCGTTGGCCTCAAGCTCGGGATGGCCGATGAAGCGCACCTGTGGAAACTGCGTGAACGCCGCGGGACGGGTCGGTACGCGTGGCTTTTTCGATTGCGCGTGGATCACCGAAGACTCGGTCGACAGGCAACTGAACAGCGCACGCGGGTCGAGACAGATGCGCTCGACGCCGCGATCCAGCAGCAGGCGATTGAGCAGGCGCTCGCTCTCGCCCTTGGCGAAGAACTGTTCATTGCGTACTTCCACCGCAAGCGGGCAATCCAGCGCGTCGATGAACGCCACCAGTTCCGGCAGACGCTGCGGTGTAAAGCTTTTCGACAATTGCAGCCACAGTGGCGAAACACGCTCGCCCAACGGCTTGAGTAATTGCAGGAAGGTTTCGGCAGCAGTCAGTTGCTCGCGCAAGTCGCCACTGTGACTGATGTCGCCGGGGAATTTGGCGGTGAAGCGAAAGTGCGCCGGCATGATCTCGGCCCAGCGCTGCACAGTGGCTGGCGAAGGGCTGGCGTAGAAGGTGGTGTTGCCTTCGACGGCGTTGAACACCTGGCAATAGAGAGCGAGAAAATCGGAGGTTTTTGCATCTACCGGATACAGATACTGGCGCCAGGCATTTTCGCTCCAGGACGGGCAACCGAGGTAGTAAGGCAGATCCATCAGATATACAGATCGAGGCCCAGCACGTCCGCATCCCAATCGACAAAACCGGCAGTACTCAGGTAGCTGGCCAACGCCATCGCTACGCTTTTCTTCATTGCGCGGTGGTAGATCATGTCTTGCTGACGGGCAGGCAGGTTGCTCAGGCGTTGCGCGGTGGCTTGGGCAGCACGGGCGGCCAACTGCTCTTCGCTCGGGAATTCCAGCTCGCCGTCGATGATGTCGACGGACTCATCCAGCGCCGCATTGCCTTTGCGCGGCTTGCGCTTGATGGGATAGGACTGAGTGGAAACGCCGTCTATACGCATAATGTCATGCTCGGTATCGATGATGGCAATTTAGCGGCACTTGACCGACTTAGCAAACTGCCGAGTGATAACTAGAACACAGAAAGCGCAAAAGGTTTTAAGCGAGGGGGTAGAAACTGACGATTGACTGGATTCGGGATAAGGCACTGAATACCCGGCGGGCGCTTTTGTGGCGAGGGAGCTTGCTCCCGCTGGGCAGCAAAGCGGCCCCGTTTATTCATCAGTCAAATCGCGAATGCAGGGTTTGCGACTGCTGCGCAGCCGAACGGGAGCAAGCTCCCTCGCCACAGGGAACAGCACAGACCGGAGATCAGCGGGCTTTGGGGGTGGCAACTTTATCGCGCAGGTAAACCGGCTGGGCGTCGTCCGCCGGGATCGCTTCGCCGCGCTCCCAGGCGAAACGCGCCAGCGTCAGCAGGTCTTCGGCGTGGGGCAACATGCCGGCGTCGGAGCCGCTCAGATTGACCGCAATGCGCTCACCATAACCCCAACCGGTTCCGGCACCGAACCAGTCGCCGCTGGCATCGGCCGGCAACGCAGCCACTTCCGGCGGCAGCACGGCTTCGGCGCCAACCAGACGCATCTCCCCCGCCGTCTCGCGATAGCAGCCCCAATACACTTCATCCATCCGCGCATCGATGGCGGCCGCCACCTGGCTGACGCCCTGCTCACGCAAGGCACGCTGCGCCAACACCGCAAGATTGGATACCGGCAGCACCGGACGATCCAGCGCGAACGCCAAACCTTGCACTACGCCGATGGCAATCCGCACACCGGTAAACGCGCCCGGGCCACGACCGAAAGCGATGGCGTCGACCGCTTGCAATGTGGTGCCCGCATCGGCGAGCAATTGCTGGATCATCGGCAGCAGCTTCTGCGCGTGCAAACGCGGGATCACCTCGTAATGGCTCGTGACCTTGCCGTCATGCAGCAAGGCAACGGAGCAAGCTTCAGTCGCGGTGTCCAGGGCCAGCAAGGTGCTCATCGATGTTTCCAAAACAGGGGTGGGGAAAAAGTGCGTCAGTATAAACAACTACGGCCCGCAAGCGGGCCGTGGATTGATGCTGCGGTTCAGACTTTTCAGCTCAGCGCGGCCAGCACCTTGGCGGTGATCGCATCGACCGAACCCACGCCTGGAATGTGGCTGTACTTCGGCTTGCCACCATTGGCGGCAGACAGGTTCTGGTAGAACTCCACCAGCGGCTTGGTCTGCGAATGGTAGACCGACAGGCGATGACGCACGGTTTCTTCGGTGTCGTCCTTGCGCTGCACCAGCTCTTCGCCGGTGATGTCGTCCTTGCCAGCCAGTTTCGGCGGGTTGTAGACGATGTGGTAAACGCGGCCGCTGGCTTCGTGAACACGGCGACCGGCGATGCGCTGGACGATTTCTTCGTCTTCAACAGCGATTTCCACCACGGCGTCCAGTTCGACACCGGCAGTGACCAGTGCTTCAGCCTGCGGAATGGTGCGCGGGAAGCCGTCGAACAGGAAACCGTTGGCGCAATCAGGTTGAGCGATGCGGTCCTTGACCAGCGCGATGATCAGGTCATCCGACACCAGGCCGCCGGCATCCATGATGCTCTTGGCTTGCACGCCCAGGGGAGTGCCAGCCTTGACCGCAGCACGCAGCATGTCGCCGGTGGAGATTTGCGGAATGCCGAATTTCTCGGTGATGAACTTTGCCTGAGTACCTTTACCGGCCCCGGGAGCTCCCAGCAGAATGACGCGCATCGATGTGCTCCTCAATTTTTTATATAAAAGCTTTACAAAACAAAGGATTCGCACGTAACCGGCGGATCCTGAAAATACGGGTCGTGGCCGCACAAACGGCCAAAGGCTGATCAAGATACACAGCAGGCTGCGCCCACACAAGACGCCAAAAGTCGGAGAAACCGACGCCCGCCGTGACCTCGCGACGCGGTAACCCAAGTCGCAACCCCTACATTAACTGTCGCCTCGCGGCACTTTCCTACAGCAGGAGAAGCGGCATCCGACCCTCATCGCGAATGCCGCCTGACGTGATCAGCAACCTTAGCCGGTATTGCGCAAGCCGGCGGCAATCCCCGCTACAGACACCAGCAGCGCCTGTTCCACCGGGCTGCCCTGCTCGACTTCCTGCTGCCGCGAGCGCGCCAACAACTCCGCCTGCAATAGATGCAGCGGGTCGAGGTAGGTGTTGCGCAAGCGAATGAATTCGAGGGTGTCCGGGCTGTGCGCCAGCAGCTGCGACTGCCCGGTCAGACCGAGCACCACCGAGCATGCCTGCGACAATAGGTCGCGTAACTGCGCGCCCAACGGCAGCAGTTCGGCTTCGACCAGACGCTCGTCGTAAGACTGCGCTATATCCGCGTCGGCTTTGGCCAGAACCATTTCCAGCATGTCGATGCGGGTGCGGAAGAACGGCCATTGCTCGCGCATCTGCCCGAGCAACTCCCCCTCGCCGCGCTCCAGGGCCTTGCTCAGCGCCGTCTCCCAACCGAGCCAGGCCGGCAGCATCAGCCGCGTTTG
This sequence comes from Pseudomonas sp. NDM, assembly GCF_003105095.1. Classification (NCBI taxonomy): domain Bacteria; kingdom Pseudomonadati; phylum Pseudomonadota; class Gammaproteobacteria; order Pseudomonadales; family Pseudomonadaceae; genus Pseudomonas; species Pseudomonas sp. NDM. The sequence continues at coordinate 6,794 of NZ_QETJ01000057.1, forward strand.
GGTCCAGCCGAAAATCCACGGGATCGCCCGCAGGCTTTCGATACCGCCGGCACGACGTTTGGCGGGACGACTGCCCAAAGGCAAACGTCCCAGTTCCTGCTCCGGGGTCGACTGACGGAAATACTCGACGAATTGCGGATTTTCCCGCACCACCTGGCGGTAAGCGCTGACACCGTCAGCCGCCAATTCGTCCATCAGATGCCGCCATTCAGGGGTCGGCGGCGGCGGTGGCAGCAAGGTCGCTTCGAGCACGGCGGCCAGATAGAGATTGAGGTTTTGCTCGGCGATGTCTGGCAGGCCGAATTTGAAACGAATCATTTCGCCCTGCTCGGTGGTCCGGAAGCGCCCCGCCACTGAGCCCGGCGGCTGCGACAGAATCGCCGCGTGGGCCGGGCCGCCACCACGGCCCACGGTGCCGCCGCGACCGTGGAACAACAACAGTTCGACTTGCTGCTCGCGGCAGATTTCCACCAGGCGCTCCTGCGCGCGATATTGCGCCCAGGCCGCAGCGGTGGTGCCGGCATCCTTGGCCGAATCGGAATAGCCGATCATCACTTCCTGCGGGCCGTGCAGGCGCGCGCGATAGCCCGGCAACAGCAACAGCCGTTCCATCACCGGCCCGGCGTTATCGAGGTCGGCGAGGGTTTCGAACAGCGGCACTACGCGCATCGGCCGCAGCACGCCGGATTCCTTGAGCAGCAGTTGTACAGCCAGCACATCGGAAGCGGCGCCCGCCATGGAGATCACGTAGGAGCCCAGCGACGCAGCAGGCGCGGCGGCGATTTCCTTGCAGGTGTTAAGCACTTCAGCGGTGTCCGCGGACGGTTTGAAATGCGCCGGCAGCAACGGACGACGGTTGCTCAGCTCCTCGGTGAGGAAGTTGATGCGCTGCTCTTCGTCCCAGTCTTCATAGCGGCCGAGGCCGAGGTAATCGGTGATTTCCGTCATCGCCGAACTGTGCCGCGTGGAATCCTGGCGCACATCGAGGCGCACCAGGAACAGGCCGAACGTCACCGCCCGACGCAGGCAATCGAGCAACGGCCCGTCGGCGATAACGCCCATGCCGCATTCGTGCAGCGAGTTGAAACACAGCTGCAAAGGTTCGAGCAGATCGCGATTGTCGTGCAGCACATCGGCGGGTGCCGGGGTCGGCGCGGTCAACGCGGCATGCGCCCAATTGCGCGTAGCTCGCAAGCGTTCGCGCAATTGCTTGAGGACTGCGCGATAGGGTTCGGCGCTGTCGCCTGCCTTGGCCTTCAGCGCGTCGCTGGCCTGCTGCATCGACAGTTCGGCAGCGAGATGATCGACGTCGCGCAGGTACAAATCAGCGGCCATCCAGCGCGCCAGGAGTAAAACTTCTCGGGTCACTGCTGCGGTGACATTGGGGTTGCCGTCACGGTCGCCGCCCATCCACGAGGCGAAGCGGATCGGCGCGGCTTCCAGCGGCAAGCGCAGGCCCGTCGCAGCGAACAGCGCCTGATCGGCCTTGCGCATATGGTTGGGGATCGCCTGCCACAAGGAGTGCTCGATCACCGCAAAGCCCCACTTGGCTTCATCGACCGGGGTCGGTCGGGTGCGGCGGATCTCTTCAGTGTGCCAGGCTTCGGCGATCAGCCGCTGCAGTTTGGTCTGGATCTGCTCGCGCTCGGCGCTGGTCAGGTCGCGATGATCCTGTGCGGCAAGTTGCGCGGCGATCGCGTCGTACTTCTGGATCAGGGTGCGCCGCGCCACTTCGGTGGGGTGCGCGGTCAGCACCAGTTCGATTTCCAGCCGCGCCAGTTGCCGAGCCAGAGATTCAGCGCTGTGGCCTTCACTGCGCAGGCGCGCGAGCAGTTCCGGCAATACCCGCGACTCGAACGGCGCCGGCTGCGACTCCTCGCGGCGATGGATCAGTTGGTACTGCTCAGCGATGTTGGCCAGGTTGAGAAACTGGTTGAAGGCCCGCGCGACCGGAAGCAATTCGTCTTCGCTCAATTGATTGAGGCTGGCGCTCAGTTCGGCGTCCATCGAGCCGCGCCGGTCGGCTTTGGCGCCCTTGCGAATCTGCTCGATCTTGTCGAGGAACGCCTCGCCGTACTGGTCTCGAATGGTGTTGCCCAACAGCTCTCCGAGCAGGTGAACGTCTTCGCGCAAGCGTGCATCAATATCGGTCATCAGCAGTTCTCCAGCGGTAATCGGGGACAGCGCAGAAATGAATGCTTTGCCAGAGAGTGCCGCTCTGCGCCGCTTCTTACAAGCAGGCGACGAATCGACTTAAACCTTGCGCGCGAAAGCCAGTCTCAACAGTAAGCCGTACGAAGGCCCGCCGCCGGCGCTGCCGGACACTCACCCAGGCCTGCCAGCAGCAGGCGCGAAATGAGGTCATCATGAAAATTCGTGAACTCGCCCAGCATTGGGAAGAAAACGCCAAAGGTCGCCTGACCGACACTGGCTACACGATTCACCTGGATGTGGAATCCGCTGCTCGCCTGGCGGCGATTGCCGAAATGTACCCCAAGCGTCATCCCGAGGAACTGCTCGGCGAACTGATCGGCGCCGCGCTCGAGGAGTTCGAAGCGAGCCTGCCGTATGTGAAGGGTTCGACGGTGGTGGCGACGGATGAGGAAGGTGATCCGTTGTATGAAGATGTCGGCCCGACCCCGCGTTTTCTGGCGCTGTCGCGGCGGCATCTGCATGACTTGTCGTCGGCTGAGAACAAGCAGAAGCACTGACCCGACACAAATCAAAACTGTAGGAGCGAGCCTGCTCGCGATGGCGTTTTTCAGCTACCCCATGCGTGGCTGACACACCGTTATCGCGAGCAGGCTCACTCCTACAATGGATGGTGACATCCTGAATATTTACCCCGCGCGTACCGCTTCCGACCATCAAAGTTCCCGTCCCAAAGCCTTGTCCAATCGGTCAGATTAATTTTTGGCGATAGGCCATCTTTTCTGAACTTTTCAAAAATGCCGCCGGTCGGAACTGGTAACCACGCCTGGAACGAGCGTTTCAATTCGCGTCAACAAGCGATGCTTTCGGCTCCTCTGCCAGGATGGATTCAGTTGTATTTTCAGGAGATGCCTAATGGAGTTGAAGACCATGAAAACCCAAACCTCGTTTTCCCACCTGCGCGGTCTGAAACTGGCCGCTCTGGCCATCGGCACCAGCTTCGTGCTGGCCGGTTGCGCGGGTAATCCACCGACCGAGCAGTACGCCGTGACCCAATCGGCCGTCAACAGCGCTGTCAGCGCTGGTGGTACCGAGTTCGCTGCGGTGGAAATGAAGCAGGCTCAGGACAAACTGAAACAAGCTGAAATCGCCATGCACGACAAGAAGTATGACGAGGCCCGTCGTCTGTCCGAACAGGCTGAATGGGACGCTCGCGTCGCTGAACGCAAGGCTCAGGCCGCCAAGGCCGAACAGGCTGTGAAGGATTCCCAGAAAGGTGTTCAGGAACTGCGTCAGGAAAGCCAGCGCACTGTGCAGTAAGCGCGCATCCCGACCGCAAAGCTGAAACTCTTACCGATAGAAAGGACGACAAATTATGCGTAAGCAACTGATGATTCCCGCTCTTCTGGCCGCAAGCGTTGCACTGGCTGCCTGCTCCACCCCGCCTAACCCGAACCTGGAACAGGCGCGCACCAACTACGCCGGCCTGCAGGCCAACCCACAGGCAAGCAAAGTCGCGGCACTGGAAACCAAAGACGCCAGCGACTACCTGGACAAGGCCGACAAGGCTTATCTGGATAAAGAAGACGCGGCCAAGGTTGACCAACTTGCCTACCTGACCAACCAGCGCGTCGAAGTGGCCAAGCAGACCATCGCCCTGCGCACCGCTGAAAACAACCTGAAAAACGCCGCTGCACAGCGCGCTCAGGCTCGTCTTGATGCCCGTGACCAGCAGATCAAACAGCTGCAGGACAGCCTCAACGCCAAGCAGACCGATCGCGGTACGCTGGTGACTTTCGGTGACGTGCTGTTCGCCACCAACAAGGCTGATCTGAAGTCCAGCGGTTTGGTGAACATCAACAAACTGGCGCAGTTCCTCCAGGAAAACCCGGATCGCAAAGTGATCGTCGAGGGTTACACCGACAGCACTGGCGCCGCGAGCTACAACCAGTCGCTGTCCGAGCGCCGCGCCAACTCCGTGCGCACAGCGCTGGTGAAAATGGGCGTTGATCCAGCGCGTATTGTCACTCAGGGTTATGGCAAGGAATACCCGGTAGCGGATAACGGCAGCGTCTCGGGCCGTGCGATGAACCGTCGTGTGGAAGTGACCATCTCCAACGACAACCAGCCGGTAGCACCGCGTTCTTCGGTGAGCTCGAACTAAGCTTCACGTCGTAACGCAAAAGCCCCGCCTGACTTGATCAGGCGGGGCTTTTTTGTGGGAGCAGACATCGTAGCCCCTCACCCCAGCCCTCTCCCGAGGGAGAGGGAGCCGATCAGGGGATGCTGGTGAGATGTGCCGGCGGGTAAGATTTGTTTTGAATCCATAATCGACCTGGTCTGTCAGGTCGATGGATAGCCCGAGACACCTCGGTCAGTCCCCTCTCCCTCTGGGAGAGGGTTAGGGTGAGGGCTTCTGCGGGGTCTCTTCGCCCATGCAACGCACGGCTTTCTTCTGCGCGTTGACCAGCACCCCGGTCAGGCCTTTCTGTTCGGTATCGAACAACACCAGCACGCCATCAATACACTGCGCCACTTGCGGCGCTGGGGTCAGCGAGACTTTGTAGTCCTCGCCCGGTACGGTCTTGAGCATGGTGAATTCGTTCAGCAGCAACGCATCCTCAGGCTTGGCGAAATGCAGATAGCCGTAGTACCACAGCGCTCCGACGGTGCCGAGGATGCTGCAGATACCGGTGATGATCAGCGGGATGGCGTTGCGTTCTTCAGTCATTGCGGGGTCTCATCTTCATTGTTCGGAGGCGGCGGATAGTTGGGGATTTCGCCGAGTCGGCGCAGGCCGTCGAAGTGTTGGGGATCGTCGAGATAGCGCAGCATGACCTGACGCCACACCGGGTCGCCGAAGGTTTGCACATGACCGCCACGAGTCAGCTGCAACACGCGCGGCGGCGGCGCTGCCTGATACAGGCGAATGCCGTTGGCCATCGGCACCAGCGGATCGTCGATGCTGTGGAAGATCAGCTTGGGCACGCCAGTCAGCTGCGCCATCGAGTTGATTGCGCTGTCGCCATCGGGTACCAGCCACGACAGCGGCACCTGCAACGGCCAGGTCAGCCATGAAGTGCTGAGGGCGAACTGGCCGACACTGCGATAACTGGCGGGCACGCCATCCAGCACCAGAGCCTTGAGTTGTTTTTGCCGTTCCGGGTGCTGCGCCAGCCAATGCACCGACATGGCGCCGCCCAGGCTTTGTCCGAGCAGCACCAACGGTTTGCCTTTGACCTCGGGCGCGTTGTCGAGCCAGGCGAACGCCGCGTCGATGTCCTGATAGATCGCCGGCAGGCTCGGCTTGCCCTCGGACAATCCATAACCGCGATAGTCGACCAGCAGCACCTGATAGCCATTCTTCGGCAACCACCAGCTCCCGCCCAGATGCATTGGCAGATTACCGCCGTTGCCGTGCAGATGCAGGACCGTGCCTTTGACCTCGACGCCGGGTTTGGCCGGCAGCCACCAGGCATTGAGTTTCAGGCCGTCGGCGGTGGTCAGGGTGACAGTGCGGTATTCGAGTCTGGCTTTGTCCGGGGTAAAGATCTGGCCAGGTTCGGGGTAGAACAGCAGCGAACTGCAACCACCGAGGGTCAAGAGCAGGCAAAGGATGCCGAGGATTCTCATCCGGTGAAACCTCGCAGAATTCAGGTTGGAATGCAGAACAAACCTGTAGGAGTGAGCCTGCTCGCGATAGCATTGTGTCAGTCGATATATCGGTTGATTGACACACCGCTATCGCGAGCAGGCTCACTCCTACAGGGGTGTGCGTTGGGTCTAGAGGATATTGGAGTAATCCGCTTCGATCCGGTCCAGGCTCAAATGGTTGAGGAAGTTGGAGAAACACATCCACGCCGACAACGCGTTCAAGTCCCGGAACTGGTCCGGCAGATACTTCGGCGGCACCACCAGCCCCTCATCCACCAGTTGCCGCAAGGTACGCATGTCTTCCAGGGTGGTCTTGCCACAGAACAACAGCGGAATCTGCTCAAGCTTGCCTTTGCGCACGGCCAACTGAATGTAGTTGTAAACCATGATGAAGCCCTTGAGGTAGGACAAGTCTTTGGTGAATGGCAGACCGGTCGGCGTCGAGCCACGGAAAACCCGGCTGGCGTTGCCGTAGCTTTCGGCCATTTCGAAACCCTGCTCACGGAAGAATTCGTAGATCTGCAAGAAGTCCGCGCCCTCCTCGACCATATGAATCGCACGGGTGCGGTTGGTCAGTTTGCGCAGGCGACTCGGGTAGGAGGCGAAGGTGATGATTTCCATCAGGATCGCCAGACCTTCCTGCGTTACCGTCGACGAGGGCGGGCCTTTCGACAGGAACGTACAGATCGGCTGGTTCAAACCGTTAAGCGTGGTGCCGACGTGCACGAGGCCTTCGTGGACTTCCAGTGCGCGCACATCGCGGTCGTTGAACAGCGCGTCGGTGCGGATCTTGATGTAGTCGGCGCCCGCTGCGGCGTCGGCGACGATGCCGTCGGACTCGAATACGCGAATGGTTTCCTCGGCCTCGCCGAATACCTTGTTCAAACGGGTTTGCAGCAGGTGCACGGCGTCTTTGGCGGTAAGGATTTTCGGCTCGTCCTTGAGGTCGCCGCGCCCGTCGATGTTGTTCAGGTAGTCGGACATCATCAGGCCAAGATCGGCCAGGGTCGGGTCACCGGCGTGGAAGGCATCGGACGCCGCGCCGTACAGCTCTTGCGAGATCAGGCCGAAATCCTCGGTGCCGCGCGCTTCGAGCATGCGCACGACCATGCGGTATTCCTTGCACATGCGCCGCATGATCTGCCCGACCGGGTTGAACTGGCCGAGCTGACGGGTAATGTCACGCTCGATGTTCTGGAATTCCAGTTTGACCTGGCTCGAATCGAATGACAGCGGACGGTTGAGGTAGTAGTCGCGATCCACCGCCGGCATTTCCTTGCCTTTGGCCTTGAGGAAGCCCTTGCGCACGTTGTCGTCCCACTTGACCGCATCGAGCACGCGGATCGGCGTCTGCGCCAGCACAATGCGATCGGACAACATGCGTATCGTCTGCTGGTAATCGTCCACCCGAAACTCCTGTAGAAAACGTGACGTGCTGAAACTCGGACTGTAAGCCCTTTGTGGGAGCGAGCCTGCTCGCGAATGCGCTGTGTCAGACAACGGCGATGTTGAATATCAGAGCGCTTTCGCGAGCAGGCTCGCTCTCACAGGTGTAGCGTCAAGCGCTAGACCGATGCCAGCACCAGGTGCATATACCGCGTCAGAATCCCGAGCATGTCCTCTTCGGCCAGGGGCTCGGCGTCATTGAGCAGGCCCTGATATTCCATCCGCCCGATAATCGCCGTCAACACCTTGGCATCCTGCTGCGGTTCGCGCGAGCCCAATACCTGGAACAACTGGCAAGTACCCTGCAGCAGAATCTGCTGATGCGAACGCACCAGAATCGCCAGACGCGGGTTGAGCAGCGCTTCCTGACGGAATGCCTGTTCAGCCATCAAATGCTCGCGGCGGTTGATCAATTGCCGGTGCACGTAATCGGCCATCAGCCGCGCAATGTCATCGGCCAGTTGCGAGCGCGATTCGGGGCTGCCGTCGGCGCTGACCACCATTTCACGCAACAGACCTTCGTTGTTGACCCACAACTTGGCCATGTACGCCGCGCTGCGTTCGACGTATTGGGCGAAGGTATCGGTGAGCAGGTCATCGATATCCTTGAAGTAATACGTGGTCGCCGACAGCGGCACCCCCGCCTCCGCCGCGACCGCACGATGGCGCACGGCACGTACGCCGTCGCGCACGACAATGCGCATTGCTGCGTCGAGAATGTCCTGGCGACGCTGCTCACTGCCCTGTCGGCTGGCCTTGCGGCCCTGGTACTGAACACTTTCAGCGACCGCAGTGGCGATACCCGCTGCACCTTCTTGAGCTATTGCACCCATCACGACAGCACTTCCTCTGCTATTTGCAAATTAACCAATTGATACATTTGTACCAGACAGGCAATAAAAAGCCGCCTGTTTTAGGCGGCTTTTCAACTGAAACGTTTACGCTTGCGGTCGCATGTGCGGGAACAGGATCACATCGCGGATCGACGGCGAGTTGGTCAGCAACATCACCAGACGATCGATGCCGATACCTTCACCGGCGGTTGGCGGCATGCCGTACTCCAGCGCACGGACGAAGTCGGCGTCGTAGTGCATGGCTTCGTCGTCGCCCGCGTCCTTGTCGGCCACCTGCGCCATGAAGCGCTCGGCCTGGTCTTCCGCGTCGTTCAACTCGGAGTAGGCGTTGGCGATTTCACGACCACCGATGAACAGCTCGAAACGGTCGGTGACGTTCGGGTTGTCGTCGTTGCGACGGGCCAGCGGCGACACTTCGAACGGGTACTGAGTGATGAAGTGCGGCTGTTCCAGCTTGTGCTCGACCAGTTCTTCGAAAATCATCACCTGAAGTTTGCCCAGACCTTCGAAGCCCAGCACCTTGGCGCCAGCCTTCTTGGCGATGGCGCGAGCCTTGTCGATGTCGTTCAGATCATCGGCGGTCAGCTCAGGGTTGTACTTGAGGATCGAGTCGAACACCGACAGACGCACGAACGGTTCGCCGAAGTGGAACACCTTGTCGCCGTACGGCACGTCGGTGCTGCCCAGAACCAGCTGCGCCAGCTCGCGGAACAGTTCTTCAGTGAGATCCATGTTGTCTTCGTAATCGGCGTACGCCTGATAGAACTCCAACATGGTGAATTCAGGGTTGTGACGAGTCGAAACACCTTCGTTACGGAAGTTGCGGTTGATCTCGAACACTTTCTCGAAACCGCCAACCACCAGACGCTTCAGATACAGCTCTGGGGCGATACGCAGGAACATTGGCAGGTCGAGCGCATTGTGGTGGGTTTCGAACGGCTTGGCCGCGGCGCCGCCGGGAATGGTCTGCAGCATCGGCGTTTCGACTTCGAGGAAGTCGCGCTTCATCAGGAAGCTGCGGATGTGCGCGATCACTTGCGAACGGACGCGGAAGGTCTGGCGCACGTCTTCGTTGACGATCAGGTCGACATAGCGCTGACGGTAGCGTTGTTCGGTGTCGGTCAGGCCGTGGTGCTTGTCCGGCAGCGGGCGCAGCGACTTGGTCAGCAGGCGCACGCTGGTCATTTCAACGTACAGGTCACCCTTGCCGGAACGCGCCAGAGTGCCTTCGGCAGCAATGATGTCGCCCATGTCCCAGGTTTTCACCGCGGCCAGGGTTTCTTCAGGCAAAGTCTTGCGGTTGACGTAGACCTGGATGCGCCCGGTCATGTCCTGGATCACCATGAACGAGCCACGGTTGAGCATGATGCGACCGGCTACCTTGACCGGGATTGCAGCCTCTGCCAGCTCTTCCTTGGCCTTGTCCGCGTATTGTTTCTGCAAGGCATCGCAGTAGTTTTCGCGGCGGAAGTCGTTCGGGAAGGCATTGCCCTTGGCGCGCTCGGCAGCAAGCTTTTCCTTGCGCAGGGCGATCAGGGAGTTTTCTTCCTGTTGCAGGGCTTGCGGGTCGAGTTGTAGGTCGCTCATGTCTTTAAGTATTCCATCAGGTTCGTTGCCCCCGGGCCCTGCGGCCCGGGGATCGCCAGCAGGCTGGCTCCTACAGGGATCGAGTCGAGTCGCTCGATCCTGTTTTGGCGTCTGTTACAGGCCCGATTTCAGGCTGGCTTCCAGATACTCGTCGATATCGCCGTCGAGCACCTTGTCGCAATCGCTGCGTTCGATGTTGGTACGCAGATCCTTGATCCGCGAGGCATCGAGCACGTAAGAGCGGATCTGGTGACCCCAGCCGATGTCCGACTTGGTGTCTTCCAGCGCTTGCGAGGCGGCGTTGCGCTTCTGCATTTCCTGCTCGTACAACTTGGCCCGCAGCATTTTCATCGCGGTGTCCTTGTTGGCGTGCTGGGAACGCTCGTTCTGGCAGCTGACCACGGTGTTGGTCGGTACGTGGGTGATACGTACGGCCGAGTCGGTGGTGTTTACGTGCTGACCACCGGCACCGGAGGAACGATAGGTGTCGATCCGCAGGTCTGCCGGGTTGATTTCGATTTCCACCTTGTCATCGATCTCTGGCGAGACGAAAACGGCGGAGAACGAAGTGTGGCGACGGTTGCCGGAGTCGAACGGGCTCTTGCGCACCAGACGGTGCACGCCGATCTCGGTACGCAGCCAGCCAAAGGCATATTCGCCCTTGATGTGCACGGTCGCGCCCTTGATCCCGGCGACTTCACCGGCGGACAGTTCCATGATCGTCGCGTCGAAACCGCGTTTGTCAGCCCAGCGCAGGTACATGCGCAGGAGGATGTTGGCCCAGTCCTGCGCTTCGGTACCGCCGGACCCGGCCTGGATGTCCAGGTAGGCGTTGTTCGGGTCCATTTCATGGCTGAACATGCGGCGGAATTCCAGCTTGGCCAGATTTTCCTCGAGACGGGCCAGTTCGGCGACGACATCGCCCACTGCGCCTTCGTCGTTTTCTTCGACGGCCATCTCCAGCAGGTCGCGGCAATCAGCCAGACCGCCGTTCAGTTCGTCGAGGGTGTCGACGATCTGCGCCAGCGCGGCACGCTCGCGGCCCAGCTCCTGGGCGTATTCAGGTTTGTTCCAGACACTCGGATCTTCAAGCTCGCGATTGACTTCGGTCAGACGCTCATGCTTTTGATCGTAGTCAAAGATACCCCCGAATAGTTTCGGAGCGCTCGGACAGGTCCTTGATGGTGTTCAGGATCGGGTTGATTTCCATGACGGGCAGCACTCGTTGGCGAACTTTTGAAAGCCGGCGAGTATAACGTAATCAGGCTGTGACGGCAGCCCGTCTGGCGGGTGTGGGGATCATTAAAGCCTTTGCCCTCACCCTAACCCTCTCCCTGAGGTAGAGGGGACCGATTGGGGGATATTTGAGAGGTACGCCGACGTGAAAGGGCTTTGCCGAATCCGGAATCGCCAAGCCTGAAGATCCATAATCGACTCGGTCGATCAGGTCGATGTAAAGCGCCAGACACCTCGGTCGGCCCCCTCTCCCTCCGGGAGAGGGCTGGGGTGAGGGAAAGCCGTTATTCGATCCCGACCTGGTTACGACCGTTGTTTTTAGCCAGATAAAGGCCACGATCCGCCGCCGAGATCAGCAACCGACAATCGCTACCCGCCTGCGGCACCATCGTCGCCAGACCGATGCTGATGGTCAGACTGGAGCCCTCGGCCGGGGTGTTATGCGGGATCTTCAGCGCCGCCACGGTCTGGCGCAGCTTCTCGGCCAACAGCCGCGCGCCGCCCGGCGAGGTGTTCGGCAGGACCAGCACAAACTCCTCGCCGCCATAACGCGCCGGCAGGTCCGACGGTCGCGCGCTGGCCTCGCGGATCGCCGTCGCGACCTTGCGCAACGCTTCGTCGCCTTCTACGTGGCCAAAACTGTCGTTGTACGACTTGAAGTAATCGACGTCGATCATCAGCAATGACAACTGCGTCTGATCGCGCAGCGAACGGCGCCACTCCAGTTCCAGGTACTCGTCGAAGTGACGGCGGTTGGACAGCCCGGTCAGGCCGTCGGAGTTCATCAGCCGTTGCAGCACCAGATTGGTGTCGAGCAACTGCTGCTGGCTGACCCGCAACGCACGGTAGGCCGCATCGCGTTGCAGCAGCGTCATGTACGAGCGCGAGTGATAGCGGATGCGCGCGACCAGTTCGATGGTGTCCGGCAGTTTCACCAGATAGTCGTTGGCGCCAGCAGAGAACGCCGCGCTCTTGATCAGCGGATCTTCCTTGGTCGAGAGGACGATGATCGGAATGTCCTTGGTCGCCGGGTGATTGCGGTATTCGCGCACCAGGCTCAGGCCATCGAGGCCGGGCATCACCAGGTCCTGGAGGATCACCGTCGGTTTGATCCGCACCGCCTGGGCAATGGCCTGCTGCGGGTCGGAGCAGAAGTGGAAGTCGATGTTTTCCTGATCCGACAGCCCACGGCGCACCGCTTCGCCGATCATCGCCTGATCATCCACCAACAACACCATGGCGGCGTTCTCGTCGGTTTTAATGTCGTCGATCTGTAAATCATTCATGAGCGGTCACCTGAGTACTGCGGGGGCCTGGATTGCCGATCAACCTGTTCATTTGGGGAAAATCTCCAGCAATCGTGGCGCTATCTTTTCCAGCGGGCGAATTTCCACCGCGGCATCGATCGCCGCGGCAGCCTTGGGCATGCCGTACACCGCACTGCTGTGCTGATCCTGAGCGATGGTCAAATAACCCTGCTGGCGCATGAGCTTAAGCCCTTGCGCACCATCGCGCCCCATCCCGGTCAATAAAACCCCGATCGCGTCACCGTTCCAGTAACTGGCCACGCTCTCGAAAAACACGTCGATCGAGGGGCGATAGATCTCGTTGACGGGTTCGGCGGTGTAGGCCAGCGTGCCGTTTTTCAACAAGCGAATATGGTGATTGGTCCCGGCCAGCAACACCGCGCCACTTTGCGGCGGCTCGCCTTCACGGGCCAGACGCACATCGAGACCGCTGGCGCTGGCCAGCCACTCGGCCATCCCAGCGGCGAATACCTGATCGACGTGCTGCACCAGCACGATCGCCGCGGAAAAATCCTTCGGCAGGCCTTTGAGCAAAACCTCCAGCGCCGCCGGCCCACCCGCAGAAGAACCGATCGCCACCAGCCGCTGGCGTGACGGCGAACTGCGCGGCGAACTCGGCGCCGGGCGCGAACGTGGCGCCTTGTCGCCGATCAGCCAGCCGATGTTGAGGATCTTGCGCAGCAACGGTGCCGCCGCTTCCTGGGCATTGCCGGCGCCGATCGCCGGGGTGTCGACCACGTCCAGCGCGCCGTGCCCCATGGCCTCGAACACGCGGTGCACGTTCTGCTGGCGGTCGACGGTGACGATGACAATCGCGCACGGGGTCTCGGCCATGATCCGCCGCGTGGCTTCGACGCCGTCCATGATCGGCATGATCAGGTCCATCAGAATCAGGTCCGGGGTGTATTCGGCGCAGCGTTGCACCGCCTCGGCGCCGTTGCTGGCGACCCAGATCACCTGATGCGCCGGCTCGAAGGCCAGTGCTCGGCGCAAGGCCTCCACCGCCAGGGGCATGTCGTTGACGATTGCGATCCTCATGCCCGCGCTCCCCCAATGAGCTCGACCACTGCATCGAGCAGGGCGTCGTCATGAAAACTGGCTTTGGCTAGATAATAGTCGGCGCCGGCGTCCAGTCCACGGCGACGGTCTTCTTCGCGATCCTTGTACGACACGACCATCACCGGCAGCGATTGCAGACGGTTGTCGCGGCGCAACAGGGTGACCAGCTCGATGCCGTCCATGCGCGGCATGTCGATGTCGGTGATCAGCAGATCGAAGTTCTCCGAACGCAGCGCGTTCCAGCCGTCCATGCCGTCCACCGCCACCGCGACATCGTAGCCGCGATTGAGCAGCAGTTTGCGTTGCAGCTCGCGCACGGTCAGCGAATCATCGACTACCAGCACCCGTTTGCGCGCCGCTTCGGCAGCCTGGTTGCCGTGGCGAGCGATGCGTTCCAGGCGCCCGGTATTGAGCAGTTTGTCCACCGACCGCAGCATGTCTTCGACATCGACGATCAGCACCACCGAACCATCATCGAGCAAGGCCCCGGCGGAGATGTCCTGAACCTTGCCCAGGCGCTCATCCAGCGGCAGCACCACCAGCGTGCGCTCACCGACGAAACGCTCGACCGCCACGCCATAGATTGCCTCGCGCTCGCGGATCACCACGACTTTGAGGGTCGCGCCAGCGTTCTGACTGGCCGGGCGATTGAGCAACTGACTCGCCGCCACCAGGCCGACATGGCGGCCCTCGTGCCAGAAGTGCTGACGGCCTTCGACCTGCACGATGTCTTCGGGGGCCAGGTCGCACATGCGTTCGATGTGCGCCAGCGGGAACGCATAGGCCTCTTCGCCGACCTCGACCACAAGGCTGCGCACCACCGACAGCGTAAGCGGCACCTCCAAGTGAAAACGGCTGCCCTCGCCCGCCGTCTGTTCCAGCACCACGGCCCCGCGCAATTGGCGAACCATGTGCTGAACAGCGTCCAGACCGACGCCACGGCCGGACACTTCGGTGACCTTGTCGCGCAGGCTGAAACCGGGCAGAAACAGGAAGGTCAGCAGTTCTTCTTCGCTCAATTGCGCTGCAGTTTCGGCTGGGGATAACTGCCGTTCGATGATGCTGCGGCGGACTTTCTCCAGATCGACACCATTGCCGTCATCGCTCAATTCCAGCACCAGCAAACCGGCCTGGTGGGAGGCGCGCAGGCGTATCAGGCCTTCTTCGGGCTTGCCCTTGAGCAGGCGTTGTTCCGGGGTTTCGATGCCGTGATCGACGGCGTTGCGCAGCAGATGCGTGAGCGGCGCTTCGAGCTTTTCCAGCACGTCGCGATCGACCTGGGTTTTCTCGCCTTCGATCTCCAGGCGCACTTGTTTGCCGAGGCTGCGACCGAGGTCGCGAACCATGCGTGCCTGCCCGCTCAGCACGTCGGCGAAGGGGCGCATGCGGCAGGCCAGCGCGGTGTCGTAGAGCACTTGTGCACGCTGGCTGGCTTGCCAGGCGAACTCGTCGAGTTCGGCGTTTTTCTCGCTGAGCAGTTGCTGCGACTCGGCGAGCAGGCGTCGCGCATCTTCCAGCGATTCGAGCGCTTCCAGACTCAGCGCGTGCTCCTTCAGGTGAACGTTGAGATTTTCCAGCGCGCGCAGGCCGTTGTTCTGCATGCGCTTGAGACGCTGCATGGTCGCCAGATGCGGTTTCAGCCGCTGGGTTTCCACCAGCGATTTGCTCGACAAATCGAGCAGGCTGTTCAGGCGCTCGGCGGTGACGCGCAAAACGCGCTCGCCGCCTTCGGTGGTGCGCTTGTTTTTGCGCGGTGTCGGCTCGGCGGGCTCGTCAATAATCGGCGCCGACACCATTGGCGCTGGCTCGATCTGCAAATCGGCCATCGGCGGCGAAGCAACGACAGCGGCTGCTGCCGACGGATCGAGCAAACGCCCCATCAACACCACGTAGGCTTCAATGTCAGTCGATTGCGGCGCGTTGGCCGGCGTGGCGATGCGCATCAGCAGGTCGGTGCCCTGCAACAACGCGTCGATGTGCTCGGGACGTAGTAACAAACGGCCTTCCTGCGCGCTGACCAGGCAATCCTCCATGACGTGGGCGACGCTGACGCCGCTGTCGATGCCCACAATCCGCGCCGCGCCTTTGAGCGAGTGCGCCGCGCGCATGCACGACTCCAGTTGATCGGCCTGGGTCGGATTGCGCTCCAGCGCGAGCAGTCCGGCGCTGAGCACTTGGGTCTGGGCCTCGGCTTCGAGGCTGAACAGTTCGAGCAGAGAGGCGTCGCGCATTTGCTCGGGGGTCATGTCAGGCTCCGGGTCACGGCAGACAACAGCTGTTCTTCATCCAGCCAGCGCAGGCTGCGACCGCGATATTGCAGAACGCCACGGGTGTACCTGGCACTGGTCTGCGCACCGGACTGCGACGCGGCATCAAGGATGCGTTCGTCGATGGCATGGATGCCGTCGACCTCATCCACCGGCACCACCACTGGCCCGCCATGGGCGGCGATGATCAGCATGCGCGGCATGACTCGTCCGCCGCCGACCGGCGCAACGCTGCCGTCAAGGTCAAGCAATTCCACAAGCGACAGGCACGCGACCAGCGCGCCACGCACGTTGGCCACGCCGAGCAAGGCGCGCGAGCGCTGGTGCGGCAGCGAATGAATCGCCTGCAGCGGCGCGACTTCAACGAGGCTGCGCGTCGCCAGTCCGAGCCATTCCTCGCCGAGGCGGAACATCAGCAAAGAGCGGGTCTTGACGTCGGTTTCGACTTTGCTGACCACCGCGTCGCGCTGGTCCTGCTGCAACGAATAGCGGTCGAGCAGGCGCGTGGCGGCGGCGGAATACACCGAGCAGTTGCGGCAATGGATGTGCTCTTCCAGCAACGGGCAGGACTTGTCGCCATGAATGCCGATGCGGTTCCAGCAATCGTCGATGGCGCGGGCATCTTCGTGGGTAACGTTCAAGGTGTCGGACGCGCTCATCATTTACGCTCACTGTCGGCGGTGCGCCCGCTGCGGGCGGCGCGCTCCTGCAATCGTCGGGCACCCACCGAGTCGCCCTGGGCCTGGAGCAACGCGGCCAGGTGCATCAGTGCTTCGGGGTGTTGCGGTTCGAGATACAAAGCCTTGCGGTAATAACCCTGGGCTTCGAGGCTCAGCCCGGCGACATCGCTGAGCAGGCCGAGCCAGTAGAACACCTGCGCCACCGGTTCATGACTGCGCAGATACTGTTCGCACGCGGCACGGGCCTCGGCGCTTTTGCCTTCGTTGGCCAGTGCAGCAATCTGCGCCAGCAATGTCGCGGCGTCCGGGTCGGCGGTTTTTTTCGTCACTGGCAAAGCGGTCACGGCGGCAAACGGACGGCTGCGCACTGGTGCCGGCGGGGTGCTGCGCAGTGGTTGGCTGACCGGCACGGCGAGCGGTTGAGGCGTCGGCAGCGGTTCGGGGTGCGGCTCGCTATGACGGCTGAAGGCAAAGGACTGCGCGATACCAATCGAGCGCATGCCCAAGCGCCCGAGCAGACTGCCCTCCGCCGGGCCGATAAACAGCACGCCGTCGACATGAGTCAGGCGCTTGAGCACTTCGAACACCTGCTTCTGGGTCGGTTGGTCGAAGTAGATCAGCAAGTTGCGGCAGAACACGAAATCGAAGGCAGGCTCGTTCGCCAACAGCGTCGGATCGAGCACATTGCCGACCTGCCAGCGCACTTGTTCGCGAACGTATTCGTTGACCCGGTGGCCGTCCTGCTCGGCAAAAAAATGTCGTTCGCGGTATTCCAGATCCTGACCGCGAAACGAATTCTTGCCATACAACGCACGCCGGGCCTTTTCCACCGAGAGCGGACTGATGTCCACACCGTCGACCTTGAATTGATGCGGCTGCAATCCGGCATCAAGCAAGGCCATCGCAATCGAATAGGGTTCTTCGCCCGTGGAGCACGGCAGGCTGAGGATGCGCAACGCGCGCATGTTGTTGAGTTCTTTAAGCCGAGCTCGCGCCAGTTTGCCTAACGTAGCGAAGGATTCCGGGTAGCGGAAAAACCACGTCTCCGGGACGATCACCGCTTCGATCAGCGCCTGCTGTTCATCCCGCGAGCCTTGCAACAATTGCCAATATCCGTCGGCGTGGGCGGCCTGGGAAAGTGTGGTGCGCTGGCGTACGGCACGTTCGATGATCGCCGCGCCCACCGAGGCGACATCGAGGCCGATGCGTTCCTTGAGGAAATCAAAAAAGCGCTGATCACCACTCATGGCAGCGCCTCAAGCTGCGCCGGATCGCGCGGCGGATCGCGCGGCGGATCGGGGAACAGCAAACTGCGCACGGCGTCATCGAGCAAGTCATTGACCCGCACCCATTGCAGCAATCCCTGCGCATCTTCGCGCACCGGGCCGAGGTACGGCGCCGCGCGGTTGTCGAGGCCGTAGGGCTGAAAATCTTGCGGATGACAGCGCAGTGTGTCGGTGGCCTGTTCGAGAATCAGCCCAAGCCATTGCGCGGGCTGCGAGTGATCCGGCTGATAATTGACCAGCACCAGCCGCGTGCTGGTGCGCGCCTCGGCGGGCTGGCCAAACGTCAGCGCGCTGAGATCGATCACCGGCACCACCGCGCCGCGATAGGCGACCACCCCGGCCACCCAATGCGGCGCGCGGGCAATCGGTTTCAGCGGCAGGCGCGGCAGCACTTCGGCCACTTCGGTGGCGCGCAGGGCATAGCGTTCGCTGCCGATGCGAAACAGCAGGAACAGTGCCGGTTTCGCCACTGGCGCGGCGCCACGCTTGGCGATGATTTCGCTCATCAGACTTTGAATCGCGAAACGCCGCTGCGCAGGCCGACGGCCACCTGGCTCAGTTCGTCGATGGCGAAACTGGCCTGACGCAGCGATTCGACGGTCTGGCTGCTGGCATCGCCCAACTGCACCAGCGCGTGGTTGATTTGTTCGGCGCCGGTCGCCTGGGCCTGCATGCCCTCATTGACCATCAACACTCGCGGGGCCAGCGCCTGCACCTGATGGATGATCTGCGACAGCTGCTCGCCGACCTGCTGCACTTCGGACATGCCACGGCGCACTTCTTCGGAAAACTTGTCCATGCCCATCACCCCGGCCGACACCGCCGACTGGATCTCGCGGACCATTTGCTCGATGTCATAAGTGGCCACGGCGGTCTGATCCGCCAGACGCCGGACTTCGGTAGCGACCACGGCGAAACCGCGGCCGTACTCGCCCGCCTTCTCGGCTTCGATCGCCGCATTGAGCGACAGCAGGTTGGTCTGATCGGCCACTTTGACGATGGTCACCACCACCTGATTGATGTTGCCGGCCTTCTCGTTGAGGATCGCCAGTTTGGCGTTGACCAGATCGGCCGCGCCCATTACCGAGTGCATGGTGTCTTCCATGCGCGCCAGGCCTTGCTGGCCGGAACCGGCGAGCACCGAGGCCTGATCGGCAGCGGTGGACACTTCGGTCATGGTCCGCACCAGATCCCGCGAGGTCGCGGCGATCTCGCGGGAGGTCGCGCCGATTTCGGTGGTGGTCGCTGCGGTTTCGGTAGCGGTGGCTTGTTGCTGCTTGGAGGTGGCGGCGATTTCGGTTACCGAGGTGGTCACCTGCACCGAAGAGCGCTGGGCCTGGGAGACCAGCGACGTCAACTCGGTCATCATGTCGTTGAAGCCGGTTTCGACCGCGCCGAACTCGTCCTTGCGATCGAGGTTCAGGCGCGTGCTCAGGTCGCCGGTGCGCATGATGTCGAGGATGGTCACGATCCTGTTCATCGGCGCCATGATTGCGCGCATCAACAGCAACCCACAGAGGCCGGCGGCCAGCACCGCGACCAGCAGGGAAATGACCATGCTGACTTTGGCCGTCGCCACCGCGTCGTCGATGTTGGCCATGGCGGTATCAGCGACGACTTTGTTTTCGCCAATGATGTCGTTGAGTTTCATGCGCCCGGTGTACCAGGCCGGAGTCAGTTTTTCGTTGAATAACTTGACCGCATCCGCTTCAAGATTACGACTGCGCAGGTCCAGTACAGCGTTTTGAATCTCGATGTAGGTATCGTGATATTTCTCGAACAGGGCGAACTCGGAACGGTCTTCGTCGGTAGCCATGGTTTTACGATAGTTGGCCATCTGCTCTTGCAGACGCGCCTCGAATGCCTTGTAGTCCGCCGCATCTTCGCTGGAAATGCCCTGGCCTTCCTTGAGGCCGAGCAGCTCCTGGGTCTGCAAATAACTGTCGACCCACGCGCCGCGAATCATCGAGCTGTAGTAGACGCCGGGGATGGCATCGTCGCGCACGCTGTTTTCACTGGCCTCGATTTTCAGCAACCGCGAGTAGGACAGCACCACCATCAACAGCATGATGGCGATAATCACCGCAAAGCTCGCCAAGATGCGTTGGCGCAACGTCCAGTTCTTCACAGTGAATCCTCGTGCCTGATCGAAATGCGGGGAGTATAGCCGAGGGCGGTGTTTCATTTATAAGACGCTCTCGATCCTCAGGCCTGCGCTCTTTTGCTGGCGCCGCGCTGCAATTTCGAATTGATCGCCTTAGCCAAGCCAATACCTGGTTTTTCCAGCAATGCATAAACGACACTGGCCATTACCAGCGTCGCCAGCAAGTAGCTCAGAAAAACCACAACATCGAATTGTGCCTGCAGGTCTGTCGCATACGCCGCCCACTCCAGAAAGAACGGGTGTATCAGATACATCGAATAACTGATCGTGCCCAGGAACGTCAGGCTGTTGATGCTTTTGCGCAGGAACAACGTCACCACAAGGGCAATGGCCATACCGATCAGATAACTGGTCATATAAACCAGCGGATTTTCCTTGTAGCCCTGATCGGCGCTGTAAGCCAGCAGGCAGATAATCGGAAGCAAACACGCGAATAATGCCAACCAGACAGCGACGTATCGGTGAGCTTGCCCATGCGCCAGGCCCAGGCTGACATCCCGCCACAGACTGCCGAAAAACATGATTGAGAGGCACAACGGCAGCGCCACAGGGATCTTTTTGGCCAGATAGAACCTGGTGATCGCAAAGATCAGCGCCACTGCCAGCAACCCGATTGCCGCGCTGAGTCGCACCCAGGCTTTACCCAGGAGGCCGACGCTGAATAACGCCGCGCAAGCCACGTAGAAAAACATCTCGATGATCAGAGTCCAATACACGCCGAACAGATCCGGTGTTTGCACAGCGGCCTGCAGCATCGTCATGTTGATCAATACTGTGGAGAGCGGTACGGGCGTCGACAAAAACCAGTCCGAACTCGCAACCGCCAGAGCTATGGAGAACCAATACGCCGGATAGAGTCTGAAAAACCGGGAAACGGCGAAAACCGCCAGCGCATGCCGGCCCTGTTTCAAACTATAAGGAATGACCATCCCGCTGATCACGAAGAAGATCACCACCCCTACCTGCCCCAAGTTCACATGAGCAAAGAAGAAAGAGTCCCTGAGCGGGGTTCGTTCGATGAAGTGTGCTACCACCACGAACATTGCAGCGATGCCTCTCAAGGCATCCAGATGCGTCAGTCGATCTACCGGACTTGCTGCCCCGTCAGTAGCAAAGGGTAAGATTTTCAAGGATCTCAGACTCCCGCTTCGATCGATGATGCCTTCGCTGCGCCGGCCGCTTTGCTGTTCGTCAATCGCGCATCGAGAATTGCATTGATATGCTGGCCCAATCGAATCGAGCGTTTCTCTATCAAGAAATAACAAAGTGATGAGAAGACAAGCGTGCTCAGACAATAAATAACAAAAACAGGAGCATTGAAACCGTTCTGCAGATGCACCTTCGAGTCAGCCAACTCCAGGAAGAACGGATGGATCAGATAGACTGAATAGCTGATCGTCCCTAGAAAAGCGAGCACCCGGCTTTCCAGTTTCAACACCGTGGTAGCCATCACAAAGAACGCCAGCGCAGCAAAATAACTACCGGTAAAATTCCAGGCACTTTCTTGCAGCCCTTGATCGATATCGTAAGCCAGCAGTGCGATGATCGGAAATGTGGTAACAAACATAGCGATCCAGATCATGCTGTATTTCTTTCCCGACGGATTTCGATCGATTTGATAGTTGCGCCATATCCCTCCAAACAACATCAATGAAAGCGATGACAGGATTCCAACAGGGGCCGAGACAGAGTAATAATGTCGTGCCGCCGCTCCGGTTAGCGCAAGTAATAGGAGTGATATTGCCAACCAGAAGCGCGTTTTCAGGCACCCCAGCATTCCGAATACACTCAGCGCAATACAAAGACCATAGAAAACCAGCTCGACAAATAAGGTCCAATACACACCAAACAAGTTGGCGTACCCTAACACTGCCTGAACCATGGTGATGTTTGCCAATACCCTGCTCTCTTCAAGCTCCCCCGAAATAAAAAAAACAATAGCAAAGCAGGCCAATATTACTGAGAGCCAATAGGCAGGGTACAACCTGAAAAACCTTGAAATCATGAACCGCCGGTTCTTTCCGGGATAATCCTTGAAACTGAACGGAATTACGAAACCGCTGACCATAAAAAAAACCACGACGCCGAACTGCCCCGGCCGAAAATAATCGAATACCACCCAGCTGAGGAGTGGCGTTCTTTCAATATAGTGAGAGCCCATGACTGTCAGTGCCGCCAGGGCCCTGAGCGAATCGAGGTAAGTCAAACGATGACTGCTGACCATTCTGCTTGAAATATCCTTTTTCAATGACCTGCTCCGTTGAACAAATGACTAGGAGTTATATGTTTATTAATTGCGTTGATCTCACTGCAATAACAATCCGAAACGTGGCCCCGCTTGAGTAAGCGATCGGGTTAATCCACTCGTATTGATGTTCGGTCTCCAAACAAGGGTTACCCGGACCTCGAGCCTTCAGCCTGGATCGAAAATTTCTCTGCTCTGCGCTCAAGTGTGCTTCCAGATGTTGCTTGCGCTCTGAAGAGGCGCTCACAATCATGGTTGACTTCAACTCTTGCCGCGGGCCGTTGAGCAATGGGCTATCTGCGACACTTCGCACTGCAAACAACCTATGTCATTCGTCAGGCTCGGTCAGGTTCCGCGAAGAGCGGAGCATCCGCAGCGATACGTGCACTTAGAATGAATAATGGAAAAAGCATCGTTTGGGGGGCATTTCGCTGAAGCGAGTGCAAAAACAGGAATTTCCTACAGACATAGCCGTGCCGAAAATACTCGATTTCCTACATTCAGCTTTTACATAGTGATTCTGCGATCGCGCCATCGAAAGTTTCGAGGTGTGCTAACGCTTTCCGGCACACCAAAATTTCCTGCTCGCGAAACAACCCCCTCGGTCCCGGCAAATCCCCAACTGCGCAAGAAGTTGCGCAGTTGGTCGTAATATTTCAGGGCCTAAATCCTCTGCAGCCCAAGCAGTGCAAGGCCTGCAGCCAAGTGCGCAAGAAGTTGCGCAGTACTGCGCAAC